>DATCJD010000051.1:0-3913 GCA_036507435.1 Bacteroidota bacterium | reverse complement strand
AGCATGACGGCAAAAAATCCGAAATTTTTCTGGGTCTCCACGTTCCCCAGCGCTATGATAAAGTGCTGGATATTACCGAATGCCATCTCCAGTCGCAAGTTTCCAACCGTATTCTCAATGCGACACGCTCTTTTGCTCGCGAAAGCAAACTTCCCGTATACGACTCAGATTCAAACGCCGGATACTTCCGCTTTCTTGTCATTCGGCAAAGCACCCGTACACACGAAGTGATGGTGAACCTCGTAACGTTTGAGGACCAGCCCGATGTGATGACACGGTACACCCGTGCACTGCAATCTGTCGTTCCGGAAGTCACGACAATAGTGAATACGGTGAATGCAAAAAAAGCTCAAATTGCGTTTGGAGAAGTAGAAAAGACTTACCTCGGCGACGGAATCATTCACGAGCGGCTGGGAAAGCATGTGTTTACCATTTCAGCGAGTTCATTTTTTCAAACAAACACGGCGCAAGCGGAACGGTTGTACGGCGTTGCAACATCGTTTGCCGATGTGAAGCCGAGCGAGGTCGCGTGGGATTTGTATTCCGGAACCGGGTCTATCGCGCTGGTTGTTTCTGGTTCAGCGAAAGAAGTCGTAGGGATCGAATCGGTGGAAAGCGCAGTGCGGGACGCCAAGCGCAATGCCGCCGCAAACGGCGTGCAGAATTGTCAATTTATCTTAGGCGACCTGAAAGACCGGCTGACGAAGGATGCCGGGTGGATGGCTTCACACGCGAAGCCTGACGTCATGATTATCGACCCGCCCCGAAGCGGAATGCATCAACAGGTCGTTGAAGAAATTCTCAACCTTGCCCCCGGACGCATTGTGTATGTCAGTTGCAACCCGACGACACAAGCGAGAGACGTGAAACTATTGTGTGCGAGCAACTATAAGCTCGTGAAGCTCCAGCCTGTCGATATGTTTCCCCACACCTACCACATCGAGAATGTAGCCCTCCTGCATCGAACCTAAATCCCCTTTAATAAATCAGCGACGCAACTGCAGTCTCATTGATAATTCGTACGTATTGTTTTCATAGCTTAATTCGAGGTCGGGACCTGATGAGGGATGAAGGGAAAAAGAGCCCCACTCATGATTCAGCATAAATCGCATCGGCAGTGTGGAAAAGCCGAACGTGTTCTGCGTGATCTCGACTTCTGCATCCATCTTGAAGCTTAATGATTTTCCCGGCAGAATGACGGCACGCGATTCGTTGAAAAAATGTTGCTGTGAGTAGATGGAATTTTGAAACTCGGATTGCGTCTTCGTGTAATTGATGACAAATTGTTGCGAAAAAGGTGTATTCCCAATATTTTCGACCAGGAATTCAAACTCGTATGTTGCCTCTAGCACCCCTCCCCGCGGACGGTTGAATTTCGGTGAGGAGGTTGGCGCCCTGTAAGTGACTTTTTTAATAATAAGGTCCGGGAGCGGGCGTGTGTCTGCTACGACGTTGGGGACCGGTGCGGTGCTCCGGCATGACCACAGGTAGCATACACAGAAAAGAATGAAGACGGTGCGCATGGGAACAATCCCTTCACGGTGGTACGTACATACTCGCTCGAAAATAAATCACTTCAACATAAAATACAAGAGGAGGCTAAAAAAGCCTCCTCTTGAAATAACAGCATCTACACCGTATCACGGAATCGGGAACGGCGAGATCTTGCCGTTTGCAAGAACCCGATTCATATCAACATCAATCGTTACCACGGTCCCGGAGGTTGTAAATTTATCCATTCCGTCGGCCGCCGGAATATGGCTCGGGACGACGGTGGTGGTTCCAGGGTCGCCATCGACGATCTTCGCGTTCGTTTCCTCCTCGCGTTTCATCATGGGGAGACGAATACCGAGGTCGCTCATACGCCGGCCCTCGGCAAAAAAGATTTCCTGCCGAAGGAGGTACAACACCCGGTGATGGTCCGCAACGCTCACGAGGGCATCCACTTCCGCCGCGGTAACGCTGGTGTTGGAGACCTGTTTGATCGTCACAGTGCTTCCAGCGCGCTGTTTCACCAGCCCCGCTACTTCGGGAGCCGTCGCATCAGCCTTAACTGTTATCGCGTTGTTGTTCGGCCGGTTGGTGCGCGGGTCGACGTCCGTGAACTGCACCGTTGTCCTTCCATTGTCAGTTCCGGTTGCCAGAGTGATGGCATCCTTCATCCGCGTTTTCGCCGTGGCGAGGTCGTTATCCGAAATCGCAACCTCGGCCAGGATCAGGTACATCTCCTCGGCCTTCAAGACCGCGATGGGAGAGGTGCCGACTGAGCTGGTGTACTTCGGGTCCAGGAAATCCAGCCGCGGCAAGGGTTGCATGTCGTGCAGGTTGCGCGTGACCGTAAACGTCCACACCGCATTCGTGTTCGAGAGAGCGTCAAACGTCGCCGAATACACATAGGTCGGGTTTAACGCCAGGGCGGCATTGGCAGCCGTCGTCGCTGCCGCTTTATTGCCCTGCAACCGGTACGCACGAGCCAGCGCAAATTGAGCGGCCGTACTGACGCTTGCCGAGCCCGACGCCGCATCGGTCAGGTCCGTGACGGCCAACGCCAGCATTGCGCTTGCTGTAATAGATGCTCCTCCGGTTTCAATGGGTGCGTACGAGAAGTTTTCCGCCAATATCACCAACGCTAGCCCCCTGAGGAGTTTTGCCTCAGCGACCATATCGGCGGTGGTAGAAGCGACTCCCGGGTCTGCTGGAGCGACGATGTCAATCGCGAATGTTGCGAGTGCACGCATTTGTTGATTCTGGCCGTACATCCCACCCAACCCGTTGAGCGTCAAGTCATCGGAACGCATTGCACTCGGAAAATCGGCATTCGGAGAGATGAACGTTTGCCAGTTGTCGTAGTTATCCGACACGACGTCCGAGAAATAGGCCGTGTTGTCAACGACGTTCGAGAACGCCGTTTTCACTCCCTGCAATGCCGCCCGCATCGAGCCGGGTTGGCCGACAATGCTCTCTTGAGTGATTTGAGGATTTCTCACGTCTGTCGGGTCAATCAGGTCGCAGCCGACCACGCCAAGGAGCACGGTCGAAAGTACAACCGTTGCCGCCACCGGCATGTTGTTTCTGACGTAGGTCAGAATAAAGTTGATTGTTTTCATGATATTCTCCGTATTCATATTGAAAAAGGTTGTTTTTTTTGTTACAAGGATACTTCGATACCAAAACGAACCTCTTTCGGCGGAGACAACGGAAAATATCCGATCCCGCCAACGTCCAACTGTCCGCCCGCCCTCAGTCCGTTGAGTTCGGGGTCGAGCTGGTCTACCGATGTAAACGTGGCAACATTACGAATGCTCGCGTTCACCGCCAGCCCGCGAAGGTTCCAGGACTCGTAGATCGAAGAGGGAAGTTGATAGCGTACGGAGATTTCTCGAATTTTGATCCAATCCGCCTTCTCAAGCCACACCGAAGACGCTGTCGTAAAATTGTACCCCGTGGGGACTTTAGCGGCGTCCGGCTGCAGTGCGTCGAAGAAACGAAGGACCGAGCCGGTATTCAAGACATAGCTTCCGTACGAAAAGTCTGCAAACGCGTTGATGCGTAAATCGCGAAACAGCGTTGCGCTCAAGCCAAAGGAGCCGGTGTACTTCGGCGTCGGTTGTATGTCCGGGTCGAGAACGTTGGCATCGTACGTGCCGGCCCCTTTCTCTGGCGTTGGCACGTTGATGCGGAAAATGCCAATCGGCTTCCCTTCTTCAATGCGCAATGGCAAGAACGCAAACCCGCCGATGTTGAACGGCGCAGAGCCGCCGAGACTTACAACCTTGTTTTCCAGTGTTGCCAGCGAAGCGCGGACCGTCACCTCATAGTCAGCAGTAGAAATTGGTACAGCGGTCACGGCAAATTCCCACCCTTTATTCTCAATCTCCCCAACATTCTGAAGTTGGTTGTTGTAACCGGAGAC
>DATCJD010000050.1:0-2685 GCA_036507435.1 Bacteroidota bacterium | reverse complement strand
CGATGGTCGTGATAACTCTCCACCCGTGCTCCCCGCAAGCCTTCTTTCCCTTCAAACGCAAAGCCGTCGTCGTATTCCTCGACTTCAAGTCCCATTGCGTGGAAGTTAGCGACAACTGATTGTATTCTGTCCGATTCCTTTGCGCGCAATTCTTTGGCTTCGCGCACAGAGAAGACTCCTTTCGCGAAGGCGGCAGTAACGGCGAGAATCGGAATTTCATCTATCATTTCAGCAACACGCGCGCCGCGCAACTCGAACCCGGTATGCAGATCCGACGCTGTCGCGGTAATATCCCCTATCGGCTCGCCGGCAACTTCTCTACGATTCTCGATGGAGAACTTGCCTCCCATTTGTTTGAAGACATCCAATACAGCTGTACGGGTAGGGTTGAGACCGACGTTTCGAATAATAATATTCGAATGGGGAACCAACAATCCGGCGGCAATGAAAAATGCTGCGGCTGAGATATCTCCCGGCACTGTAAACGCACGCGAGACGATCCTCATCCCGCCAGACACTTCGACAACTCGCTTTCCTGATCGCTCGGTTACCGATAGCCCTAACATGCGCTCGGTATGGTCGCGGGTTGCGACTGCCTCGATGACGCTTGTCTTCCCTTCCGCATACAGGCCTGCGAGGAGAATTGCCGACTTTACTTGTGCGCTGGATACGGGCATATCGTAAACAATCGACTGTAGCCTCTGCACGGGGCGAATTCGCAACGGGGCTGTATGTGTCTCCGTCCCTTGAATATCCGCGCCCATGAGCGAAAGCGGCTCAATCACACGCTTCATCGGTCTGCCGCGAAGTGATTCATCGCCGGTTATGTCGGACGCAAATCGTTGTCCCGCTAACATCCCTGTCAACAACCGCATTGTAGTGCCGGAATTCCCGGCGTCAAGCGATTGGCTTGGAGCCTGAAGCCCGTGTAATCCTTTCCCATACACGGTTACGATGCCGTTTTTTTCTGATATCTCGACGCCCATCGCGCGCAAACATTCTCGTGTGCTGAGCGGGTCAGCCGCGCCGGAAATGCCGGTGACCTCGCATGCTCCGTCCGCCAACGCGCCGAACATCAACGCGCGGTGCGAGATGGATTTGTCGCCGGGCACGGCGACAGTTCCTCGTAACCCTTTAGATTGTGTGATGCTCTTGTTCATGTGTTTGTTGGGGCAAAGCGCAATGCGCCCCTTCAATATATTAACAAAAAATCCCCACACGCTTCAAGAGTGTGAGGATTCCTCGAAACGCTTCTTTATCTACGTTTAGTGACGCGGACGCGAATGCCCTTCCCGCCTGTGTCCACGGTCGCCGTGGTCACGTTTCGGGCGCGGCTTATTCATCTCTTCCATGGCGTTTTCGCCGCCGGGCAAGAGCGCTTTCCGGCTGAGATTCAGCCTGCCTTCATCGTCAATTTTCATCAACTTCACTTCGATGGTGTCGCCCAACTTCACCAGGTCTTCCACCTTGCCGACGCGGTTCACATCCAATTGGGAAATATGCACCAAGCCTTCCTTGCCGGGCAGGATTTCCACAAACGCGCCGAACTCCATAATCTTCTTCACAGTCGCTTTATAGACCTTGCCGACTTCCGGAACCTCCGCCAGTTTACGGATATAGTTCAGGGCTTTGTCCGCCGATTCCTGTTCCACGGCGGCAACCGTCACAGTACCGTCATCATCAACATTAATCTCCGCACCGCTATCGGCAACCAATTGGCGGATATTCTTGCCGCCCGGACCGATGAGAGCGCCGATCATATCAACCGGAATCTTCACAGTCTGTAACCGGGGCGCATAACGGGACATCTCTGCGCGCGGCTGGGAGATGACTTTGTTCATTTCTCCGAGAATATGCAACCGGCCTTCCTTTGCCTGAGCGAGCGCTTGTTGCATGATGGCGAACGAAATCCCCTTAACCTTGATATCCATTTGGAACGCGGTAATGCCGTTCGCCGTACCGGCGACCTTGAAATCCATGTCGCCGAGATGGTCTTCATTGCCGAGGATGTCGCTCAGGATGGCAACACTGTCGCCTTCCTTTACCAAACCCATGGCGATACCGGCAACCGCGCGTTGCAAGGGCGCGCCTGCGTCGAACAACGATAAACTCCCGGCGCAGACCGTCGCCATCGAAGACGAGCCGTTGGATTCAAGAACATCCGATACGATACGAACCGTATATGGAAATTCCTTTTCGTCTGGCATTAGATTTTTCAGCGAACGCTCAGCCAAATTACCGTGGCCTATTTCGCGCCTGCCCGGAGACAACATGCGTTTGATTTCCCCGACGCTGAACGGCGGGAAGTTGTAGTGGAGCATGAAACGCTTCGTCGATTCGGGAAGCAACCCGTCAATCATCTGCTCATCCATTTTCGTGCCGAGCGTGATCGTGGTCAAGCTTTGCGTCTCGCCGCGCGTGAACAGGGCAGAGCCGTGCGTGCGGGGCAGAACACCGACCTCAATCGAAATGGGACGTACGTTCGTAAGTCCGCGCCCGTCTAGTCGTTTCTTTTCGGTCAGAATGGTCGAGCGCATCGACGCGCTTTCCAAGTCGTGCAGGCATTCGCTGAGCATCGCTTCCTGTTCGGGATATTTTTCCGCGAGCGACTTCAGTACCTCGTCGTACACTGTATTGGTGGCTTCGGAGCGTTGTTCTTTCGTCAGTACTGTGCGGCTGAGTTCT
>DATCJD010000049.1:0-3396 GCA_036507435.1 Bacteroidota bacterium | reverse complement strand
AAGGGATGAACCAATTCTCGTGGGACGGTACCGACGACGGCGCGAACCAGGTTGTCAGCGGCATCTATTTTTCCCGCCTCACAACACCGACAACGACACTGACCGGGAAGATGGTGTACGTTCGATAATCATAAGCAGTAGCGAAAATGTCCCCACCGAACGGGGTTAATCCTGTGTTCGGTCGGGAGGCAGTCGCACATACACGATGCCCGACCTTCATCTCTCCTTATCATACCACTCGCTGTTCCTCGGAGCCGCCGCCGTTCTGGCGTTTCTCCTCGCGTGGTTCGTCTACCGCATAACGGTTCCGGCAGTCTCAGGCGGATTGAGATGGCTTCTGACAATCGTTCGCTGGCTGGCGCTGTTTCTCCTTCTCCTGTTTCTTGGAGAGCCCTTGCTCTCATTGCTTGACCGGACAGTTCAACCGCCCACGACGCTTATTCTTGTGGATAATTCCCGCAGTATGACCATGAAAGACCGGAGCGGCGACCGGCAAGCCGTGTTATCAAGCCTCCTCGCCTCGAACCAACTCGGCGAACTTTCTTCCGGTGGTGATGTTCGCCATGCGCTCTTCAGCACAAAGACCAAGTTGTTGGAATCCTTCTCTCCTGATTCCTTGACGCTCACGGGTGAGGGAACCGATATCGCCTCTGCACTCAAAGAAACGAAAGCGTTTTCCGCAACGACAAATATTCAAGCCGTCGTGCTTATTACCGACGGGAACGTAACCGTCGGAAGCAGTCCGGTATACGAGGCGGAGGAACTTGGGCTTCCCGTCTTCACCATCGGCATCGGCGATACGAGCGAACAGCGCGACGTGTTGGTGCGCAAGGTGCTGACGAATTCGATTACCTATGTCGGTAATACCGTCCCGGTACAGGTGACGTTGAAGAGCTCAGGCTTTAACGGCGAGCGCGTGGAAGTAACCCTGCGCGACGCGGAAAGCGTTCTCGACCGCAAGGTCGTTACTCTGCAGAGCGGCACGCGGGAATACGCCGTTCCACTCTCCATGACGCCCCAAAAAGAAGGCACGCAAAAATTTACCGTCGATGTTTCCCGGCTGAACGACGAGCTTACTTACGAAAACAACCGGCATAGTTTCTTTACAAAAGTCCTGAAGAGCAAGATGCGCGTGGCGCTTGTTGCGGGCGCGCCCAGCCCGGATGTCGCGTTCGTGCGCCGCACGCTCAGTTCCGACCCGAATGTGGAAGTCCGGACGTTCATCGAGCGGGGCGGCGGACAATTTTACGAAGGCACACTGACCGCCGCCGCGTTGCAGGAAGCGGAATGTGTTGTTCTGATTGGATTTCCTGCGACACAAAGCTCCGCTTCCGCCGTTACAGCGGTCGCCGAAGCCGCTAATAACGGCAAGCCGGTGCTCTTTGTCTCTTCGCGCACGATAGACATTCCGAAACTTCGGCAGTTGGAACCGCATCTTCCGTTCTCCGTGCAGGGCGGCTCAACGGATGAATACCAGGCGTTCATCGCTATTCCCGAAGCACAACGGAACAACGCTTTACTGAAACTCTCGAAGAACGAGAACCTCGACGCATGGTCGTCTCTTCCGCCAATCTTTAGAATGCAGACGGTATTCAGAGCAAAGCCCGAAACGGAAATACTTGCAACGACGCGCATACAGAACATCGCCACGAACGACCCGTTCCTCGTGAGCCGCAACGTGAACCGCAGGAAGTCGCTGGCGCTGTTAGGCTACGGCGTGTGGCGGTGGACAATGCTCTTCGACCCGGCTTCCGGGGTTGAAACACTTCTCGAAGAATTTCTGGGCAATGCGGTGCGTTGGCTGACCACGCGCGAAGACGACAGGCGCGTGCGCGTCCAGCCGGTACGGGAAACATTCGGCGGGCGGGAGCGGGTTGAATTCACCGCTCAAGTGTACGATGAAAACTATAAACCGATTGACAACGCAGAGGTAGCCGTCAACATCCGGCGGGCGAGTCCGACGGGCGACACACAGCATGAAGTAACTCTTTCCCCGGCGGGCAACGGGCAATACGAAGGCGCGCTGGATATTCTGGACGAAGGCGACTACCGGTACACGGCAAGCGTGCGCGTGAACAGCAATACGGCGGGAGCGGACAGCGGCACGTTCTCGGTGGGCGGACTTAACGTGGAATTTCAGGACACACGCATGAATAAAGAACTCTTAGAGCAGATTTCCGCCCGCACCGGCGGAACCTATCACACCCCGGGTAGTGTTAATACTCTCGCATCGGATATTGCGGCATTGCCGGCTTTCAAGCCGCGTGAGGTTGTCCGGTCTGAAGACATCGAACTGTGGAATAGAAGCTGGATGCTGGGATTGATAGTCGGGTTGTTTTCCGTCGAGTGGTTTGTAAGAAAAAGAAACGGTATGTTGTAAGAGCAGTATCAAGTAGAAAGTAGTTGAGTGTAAGTTAAAGAACAAAAACTCTACAGCTAAAAGGAATTATGAAAGCGGCTCTTGTTATTATCATTGCATTCCTTTCTTTTTCTTACAGTTTTGCTCAAGCGCCTATCACGTGGGAGCATCCGAACGGACCGTACGGCGGCGTCATCTACAGCTTGGTCGATGACGGTGAGGGACGCTTATTCGCCGGGACAGAAGGCGACGGCATTTTTATGTCTGAAGATAACGGCGAGACGTGGGTTGAAACAAACATCGGGATAACAAATTTCATTGTCTATACTCTCGCCGTCAACCAGCAGGGACAGGTCTTTGCAGGCACGGACGGCGCCGGAGTTTTTCGGTTGGACGTGGGAGGTAGTACCTGGACGGCAGTCAATTCGGGCCTCGTGACTCAAAGCGAACCCAACGCTGTGGTTTTTTCCATCGCAATTAACGATAGCGGGCATGTGTTCGCCGGTTTGCTCTTTCGCGGCATATTCCGCTCAACAGACAATGGCGAAAATTGGACCGCTGTCAACGCTGGATTAGGAACGAACATTGACATTCTTGCCCTTACCGTCAACGAGAACAATGAACTTTTCGCTTCAACGCTTTTCGGCGGCGTGTATCGTTCGACAAACAACGGCGATTTGTGGGAGGCGAGAGGACTTAGTAACGAAAGAATTTATACGTTCCTCATGCTTCCCAACGGCGAGATATTTGCCGGTAGATTCCGCTCCACTAACAATGGAGTGAGTTGGGCGCAAACATCGCCTGTAGGAATAACTCCCGGGACCTTTTGGTCGTTGCTCCGCACTGTAGGGGGAGCGGTGTACGCCTCAACAAGCACGGGGGTGTACGAATTCACCGCGCCGTCCACATGGACAAAGGTCGGCGAGGGGCTTCCCACTATGGCGGCATTCTCTATCATTCAACGCGCAAGCGGCGATTACTTTGCGGGCACGGGGGGCAGGGGTGTGTACAAGCTCGAAAATGGAAGCTCAGCTTGG
>DATCJD010000048.1:0-4191 GCA_036507435.1 Bacteroidota bacterium | reverse complement strand
CACTTCAGCATACATCTCTGAAGATGCACGCTCGGAAATTGTCGGAGCTAATCCTTGGACTTCATGCAGAGTACCTGAGAGAATTTTAAGAAGTCCTGTTTTCTGAAAAAACCAGCGCAAGCCTATACCCTGATAGAATTTCAAGGCTTGTGCGAGAAGTTTAATCCGACGTGGTTTGCTAAATACCCATTTGAGGATAAATTTCTTCGTCAAAGTACTGATCGTGCTTTCGAGACCTTGCTGAAATATTTGTGCGCGTGCGGATTCGGCCAATGCACCGTACTGGACACCCGCAGGACACGCAGTCTCGCATGCTTGACAGTCCAAACAAAAATTCATTTCATCTATAAATCCCTGAGTAATAGGCAGGTCGCCGACGGCTACGGATTTTATCAAGCGAATACGGCCGCGAGGAGAGGATTTTTCTTGTTGAGTGAGCGCATAGGTTGGGCATTGGGGCAAGCACAATCCGCAATGCATACAGTTGACAAGAAAGTCATAGTTCGGAATATCTGCACCGCGGAATGCGGAATGGGCGATTGGTGTCTGTGTCATCATTGTAGTAGCTTCGTCAGCGAAATTTTCTGAACGGCAATACGAGAATTAATCCGGCGATAAACCCGCCGATGTGCGCCCACCACGCCACCCCGCCCATTCCGGCAGTTTCAGGGCCTATCGAAGCCAGTCCGTTAAAGAATTGCAGAATAAACCAGAGTCCAAGCACGACCAACGCGGGCAATTCAGCTACTTGGAGGAAGAACAAGATAGGTATGATTGTAACGACACGCGCACGTGGAAACATCAGCAAATATGCGCCTAATACGCCTGAAATCGCTCCGCTCGCGCCCACGGTTGGAATCGCCGAATTCGGGGCAAAGAGAACATGCGCAAACGTCGCGGCAAGTCCACACAACACATAAAACAGAGCGTATCTGCCATGACCCAACTTGTCTTCAACATTGTCGCCAAAGATCCATAGATACAGCATATTCCCGCCCAAGTGTAAAAATCCACCGTGCAGAAACATGGAACTGAATAACGAAATGAACTCTTCTGCACCGAACGACATGTTGACGAACGCAGTCGAAATAAAGCGGGGAACAACTCCGTACTCATAGAAAAAAGCGTCCAGTTCAGGTCCGAGAGAAAGTTCATACACGAATAATACAACGTTCGCGACAATAATACTGATGTTGACAAATGGAATAAGGTGTGTGGGATTATTATCTTTAATCGGTATCATTTCTGAAACAAGACAATCCTATTCGTGTTCGTGCCCGATTTATTATTGTGTATGCCCCAGATATTTGCCGTCTTGGTAAATGACTGCTTGTTGATAAGAATTCCCTTGCATGTGAAACCCGCGTTCAAACCAATTGGTACGACACTCTCCTCAAGTTTAACCGTTCCCTTACGTACTTCTCCTACTTCGAAGGCTACAATGCCTCTCGGTTTTGTAATTCGGAATAGTTCGGTAAACACTTTTGACAATTCCGCCTGCCATTCTACGACAGTACGTGCCATCGTGATATTTTTTGCCACAGCCTTATCGTCAATATTGTTGAACCAGCAACGGAGCCAGTTATCGCTCGAATACTGTACAATGTCCAGAAACGGCGGAGACGTGACTGTCAACTGTACCGTGTTATTTTTGATATGAGATGTGAGGTGCGCGCTGAGTGAAGAGAGCTGGGCTGACTTTCCAATGCCGTTGACAACGCTAATTTGTTCAGGGGTTATACTTCTGAGTAATGAACGCGTTTTCTTTAGAATGAGCGATTTAACGTCGCGGTATTCCGGTTTTTGTTTTCTGGTCTTATTGATTTTTTTCTGACTTGCCGCCGATGTTGCCTGATTCGGGGGCAGAGTATAGACTGAAAAAAAACCTGCTGAATGCCCCGTAAGCCGGTTTGTCGCAACCATGCGTATCCATTTATCAATGTAGTCCTCTTGCTGACGAGATTTTCTACGCACGAGATAACGCTTGAGCGAAACAATCTCGCCAAGTGTTCCAATATGATAGAACATTGAAAGGTCAATATCACTCTTGACGGACGGATTGAGACGTATTTTCCTTAATCGTTCCTCTACTTCATCATATGTCGGGATATTCAGTCTTGCTTCCGTAAGAACTGTGCAGAGAGGATTGATATCGTTTCCCGCGATTCGTCTACTAAGTAATGCCGCTTCGATAATACTGGTCCCCCGACCCATAAACGGGTCGTACACGAGATCACCTGGACTAGTATATTGTTCAATGAAAAATCTCGGCAATTGCGGTTTGAAACACGCGCGGTAGGATACTTCATGTAGCGACGAGGCTTGGCGTTGAAGTGAGGTCCATAATTCTCCACTGGTAGCGGATGGGCTTTCCGGATTTGACCGAGGAGCAAGGAGAGGTGTCCATGTTGAATTTATTTTTTTTACGGTCATTTCCATTTGGATTAATCCTACGTAAACGCGCCCATCTCCAAAAACTTCTTGAGCTGGTCTTGATTTTTGGGCATGGGACCCTCGCACCGGGGCTTGATGTCAAAAATCTTGCCTGGGTTCAATACGCTGTTTGGGTCGAGAGATGCTTTGAGTTTTCGCATCATTTCAATCGCCACAGAGCCGGTTTGCCTCTCCAGGAACTTCTTTTTTGCCAAGCCGGTCCCGTGCTCCCCGGTAATCGTCCCACCCATCTTGATCGCCTCAGCATAAATTTCCTCAAAAGCCTTTTCAGCCCTGTGGATTTCATCATGGTCTCGCTCGTCCGTAAGGCATGTTGGGTGTAGATTTCCGTCTCCCGCATGTCCAAAATTGCCGAAGGTCAGGTTGTACTTTTGAGTGATTTCTTTTATTTTTTCGAGCATGGGCGCCACTTCGCTCCGGGGAACGGTGGCGTCCTCCAATATCGTGGTCGGCTTGACACGCGCGAGTGCCGCAAAAGCCGCTCGCCTTGCCGTGCGAAGTTTGTTCGCTTCGTCCGCGTTTTGTGCGACTCGAATATCGCTCGCGTGATGCTTCTTACAAATATCTATGATTTTTTCGGCATCTTCCTGAACGACCGAAGGCCTGCCGTCAACTTCGATTAAGAGAAGTGATTCCAAGTTTGTCGGCAATCCTAAATGGGCATATTCTTCTACACATTTAATGGTGGTATTGTCGAGAAATTCTAACATTGCGGGAGTGATTCGCGCGGCAATGATAGCGGATACCGTTTCTGCCGAGTCGCTCAGAGTATCGAAGTACGCCAGCATTGTTTTGGAGGTCTCAGGCTTTGGGATAAGCCGTACTAGAATTCTTGTAAAGACTCCTAGAGTTCCTTCTGAGCCAACAAGGACGTCCTTCAAGTTATATCCAGCGACATCTTTCATTGACTTACCACCCGTCAAGATAACTTCGCCGTTGGGCAACACGACCTCTAGCCCCATAATATAATTTTTTGTAACGCCGTATTTTAATCCGCGCAAGCCACCCGCATTTTCCGCTACGTTCCCGCCGAGTGTGCAGATGGTTGAACTACCCGGGTCTGGCGGATAGAACAATCCTAATGATTCTACCGCACTGTGAAGTTGAGCAGTAATGACACCCGGTTCGACCCACGCTGTGAGATTCAGCTGGTCGATCTCAAGAATTCGGTTCCAGTGGTTCATGAGCAGAACCACGGAGTTTTCGACCGGAATGGCGCCCCCGCTTAACCCTGACCCAGAGCCTCTAGGTACAACGGCAAATCCGTCGTTGTTCGCTAAGGCGAGGATGTCAGAGATTTCCCCGATGGAATGAGGAACAAGTATTGCATCCGGCGATTTGGAGAGAAGCTGGGTGCCGTCGTACGAATAGGCTATTTTATCCTCGGGTGAATCGAGAAAATGACTTCGTCCGACAATATCGCGGAGCTTGGAAAGCGTGCTATGGGGAATCATTTCGCCCGAAAGATAATTGAATAAGAACAGAGAAGCAACGAACGAAGAACTTCCTTGCCTCTTTTTCATTTTCACGTTACCTTTTGTGAACTACATGAATGGAGATTGAATGCGTAGTGTTGTTCTCATAGTAAGTCTATTCCTCACCCTTGCCGCATGCAATAATAAGCAACAGGAAGAGACATCTGGCAACCTCCCTAAAAGTAAAGCAAAGCTCTCACAGGCTCACGAACGCGACGGCGCGCATACCGCACATGTCGATAGCGTTGATTCCAAGGGTAAG
>DATCJD010000047.1:0-4028 GCA_036507435.1 Bacteroidota bacterium | reverse complement strand
GCGTCTGTGTTGTTCCTTCGGGCTGGATAGGCGTATTTTCGTCTGTTAGTGCCGCAATAATGTCCACATCCTGAGACAAATTGCCGGACATCTGCATACGAAAACCCGAACTGAGAGAGACGTCTCGGTTAGACCCAATTGTGAACCCGCGTGTGATCGAGCCGCTTTTCTGAATGCCGCCTCCGAACAGGTCGTCAAACAAGGGCCTCTCGAGTGGCGCTATGGTGGTGACTGACGTTCCCGTTGATGTATCGGTGGTAATTACTTTTTGGCGGAGAGAATATTCCGGCTTGAATGCTAACGGAAGGCTTTTGTATATGACAAAAATAAAGTGAGCCGATGAATCCGAGAAAATACGTTGTAGTACGTTTTCTGTGATGCGCACGAAACCATAACGATGGTCTGCGGTATAGTCGCGTTCACGAGTTAAACGTCGGGTTGAATCAAGCCACACAGATTCACTGCCTGAAAGGATAAATTCTGATGGAAGGCGATAGAGCGTATCAGAGGGGCTGAGGACGAGGCGAACTGATTGAAAGCCCTGCGGTATTCCGGGCGTTTCAGGAATTTGCGCGTGAAGCAACGCGCAAAAGAGAACAACGACAATAAGAAGTTTCAGTGCGAATGTCATGAAGGATACTGAATTTACGAAACATTCAAGATAGTATCCTTAGTGCATGCACATCCTCCTGTTGTGTGTGGTGCCGAAGGGGGGACTCGAACCCCCACTTGGTTTGAGCCAAACTGGATTTTGAGTCCAGCGCGTCTACCAGTTCCGCCACTTCGGCATTAAAGACGAATCGTGCGCCCACCAGGACTCGAACCTGGAACCCGCTGATTAAGAGTCAGCTGCTCTACCAATTGAGCCATGGGCGCAATCGGAACGTTACTTGTTTTCCGTAGGTTGCTGGTTTGGCGTTGCCGCAGGTTGTGACGGCTGTGTCGCGGGAGCCGATGAGGGCGGCAGTGTTGAGGGCGGGGGTACGGATTGGATGACGCTCTCCTGCTGTTCACCTCGCGGCAGAACGGTCAAATTAATAAAGAGTGCGAGCACCATAAACAAGGTCGCCAGAATCGTCGTTGTCTTGCTGAGAAAATCGGATGCGCGCCGGACGCCGAAGACGGTGCCGATATTCGACCCGCCGAGCGAGCCTGCTAAACCGCCGCCTTTGCTGGCTTGCATCAGGATCGTGATGATCATTAACACACTGATAATAATTTCAACTACGATGAACACTGTATACATGGCTTCCTCGCTATGACAAATATGGAAAAACCTGCCAGTATGGGGCAGGAATTAATAATATATCCAATCATCGGTTGAAATGCAACCGTTTTTACAACATCCGGACGTGACCGTTTACACATCCTGCACTATCTTTTTTTCTTACCGATGAGACGCTCGATGTATTTCCCAAGAACATCGAACTCGATATTGACCAAGCCGCCATTTTTGAGACTCTGAAATGTCGTCTTTTGTGTAGTGTGGGGGATGATTGAAACAGCGAAGGATGCGCCCTTGAGTTCGGCAACAGTCAAGCTCACGCCGTTAATGGCTACCGAGCCTACCGGAATGAGGTATCGCGAAAATTTTTTCGGCACAGTTATCCAAAATACATCACTGCTTTTTCTGTGCTGTACTTTAAACACAGTGCCAACGCAATCAACATGCCCAAGCACAAAATGACCGCCCAACCGGCTCGTTGCTACCAATGGCCGCTCCAGATTTACTTTGTCGCCTGTTTTCAATTTACCGAGTATTGTTTTGCGGAGAGTTTCCTCGACTGCTTGAGTTTCAAACAAGTTCCCTTTCCGATTCACGACGGTAAGACATACGCCGTCAACGGCAATGCTATCGTTTACCCGGAGCGATTTCCCTACCTTTGGCGCAAAGATGGAAAAAACGACACTCCCGCGTCTTCGCACAGCTTTTTTGATAGTCCCTATTTCTTCAATCAGGCCGGTGAACATTTAATTCCCCCTTACAAAGAAATCGTATATGCGTTTAGAAACATTAGCGAGCGCATGTTTGCCTGTTTTGGCGTCCACGAGATTCTTAGAAAGAAGCACAACCACGTAAGACCTGCCGTCGGGGAGAAAAACAATTCCCGAATCATGCTCAACGCCCGTAATGCTTCCCGTTTTGTGCGCAACGCGTGTTCCGGAGGGAAGCAATGCGGGAATGATGCTTCTAAATTTCTGCTCGCTGAGGATGTTCATCATTTCAGCAGTGGCTTCCTGGTCAGTGAACTTTTCCTCGACAAGCGCCTTAAAGACTGTCACAAGGTCACGCGCGGTAACTTGATTATTCAGCCCTTGTCGGTATGCTTTAATGTCTTCAACACCGCGCAGAACTCGAATATCGTTCGCACCGATTGATTTCATCGTCGCCATAACATTCTTTGCGTCGACTAATTCTATCAGAATATTTGTTGCAAGGTTACTGCTGACGGTAATCATCAATGTTACTAATTCGCGGATTGTCTTTTTAGAACCTGCAAGCTGGTATAATGCACTGTCGCTATCATCGCCCGCATCGAGTGAGTATGCCGAGCTGTCAACAATGCTCTTAAATTCTTTTGTGATGATAATCTCATCGTCTAATTTGAAGTTCCCTGCTTCAGCCTGTTTATAGATTTCGATCATGACCGGCGTTTTCATTGTACTCGCGGCATGAAAAACTGTGTCTGGATTTATAAAGAAACTCTCGTGTCGCTGTAGGTCATAGATTCCTACGGCAAATGTCCCCTGAGTGGAGTTCAGCGCTTTAACAATATTAGGCGCGATGTCGCTCAGCTTTTGCGACTGCGCCGATGTTATCGCTAACAATACAAGCATGAATGTCTTTATTCTCATCGCTGGTTAAGCCGGCCCTCAACGAGCACGTCGTTTCCAAGTGTGGTTACGTTTTGAATTATCAAAGTAGTTGATTTTGCCAAGTGAAAAGGGGCGGAAAGTTTCCAGCTACTCGCTCCTCCACCCAGTATTGTTGGTGCGATGAAACAGTGAACTTTATCAACTAACCGAGACTCAACAAACCGCTTAATCGTTTCTGGACCTCCTTCTATGAGGACGGAGGAAATATTCAACCGTGCAAGCATATCCAATATCTGCCGGGGTTCCAACGAATAGGAATTCTGAAGGGCGATAACCTCTACCCCTCTGCTCGCCAACTGTTGAGCCTTCCTCGGATTTGTTTTCATCGCCCGCGCCGAGGTGAAGACAATGGTCCGAGCAGTACGACCGTTAAACATTTTAGCCTTCACAGAAACAGAAAGTTTGCCGTCCACGACGACGCGCAGTGGATTTCGTCCTTTGACGAGGCGGACGGTGAGCTGTGGATTATCGCGC
This sequence comes from Bacteroidota bacterium, assembly GCA_036507435.1. Classification (GTDB taxonomy): domain Bacteria; phylum Bacteroidota; class Ignavibacteria; order UBA10030; family UBA10030; genus JAKEEG01. The sequence goes on along the minus strand of DATCJD010000047.1, from coordinate 677 downwards.
GCGACGGTCGTTGCGCCGATGAGGATCGCATCATACTCGGCGCGTAACGCATGACCATGCGTTCGCGCCGCTTCGCCGGTGATCCATTGAGACTTACCCCAGGCATCAGCAATCTTCCCGTCCAACGTTTGAGCAATTTTAATCCCGACAAATGGAAAACCCGTCATAGCAAACGTAAAAAATTTTTCGTTCACCAGTTGCGCATCGGTTTTCAAAATTCCACTGCGCACCCGAATTCCCGCGCGCCGCAGTATCCGGCTTCCTCTCCCGACAACCCACGGATTCTGGTCTTGAGACGCTATGACGACCGACCGTATTCCTGCGGATATGATTGCGTCAGTACACGGCGGCGTTTTTCCGTGGTGCGCACACGGTTCAAGGTTAACGTAGAGAGTCGCACCGCGCGCGTTCTTCCCTGCTTTCCGGAGCGCCATACGTTCCGCATGCTCGCCCCCGAATGCGCGGTGGTGTCCTTCCGCAATGATTTTTCCATTCTTGACGACTACGCACCCGACCATGGGGTTCGGGGAAACCCTTCTCGCGCCGCTCACGGCTAATTCCAAACAACGGCGCATGTAGGACTGGTCGGTGTGTGTTTTCATTTCCATTGAATGGTCATTCTATCGCCAACTTGTGCACGTAGCCATTGTTCAGCGCTCCCATTCTTTACGATAATT
>DATCJD010000046.1:0-3456 GCA_036507435.1 Bacteroidota bacterium | reverse complement strand
GCTCTAAAATCCCGCCTCGCGTACTATCTTTTGTATCTCCTGTTTTTCGTCTTCCTTGAGCGGCAACAATGGCTTGCGCGGGTACCCGCCCTTATATCCCATCAGTGTGGTCGCATACTTCAACCCCGGCACCCCATACGTTGCCGTGACCGCCTTATTGACCGGAATGACCCGTTCCTGAATCTCCTTCGCTCGTGCGAGGTCGCCGCTTTCAAAACAGCGTTGAATTTCCGAGCACTGATTGGGAAGGCAATTTGCGGCGGCATGGACTCCCGCGCGGATGCCTATCTCCAGCGCCGCCAGCCAGATGCCGACGGTGCCGACCAGAAGATTAAATTCACGCGGCACGGCAGAATAAAACGTGCGGAGCTGTTCAACGTTGCCGGCGCTGTCTTTCATGCCGATGATATTCGGATGTTGGCTGAGTGTTTTGACCGCATGGACGGAGATATTGACGTGTGAGAACTTCGGGACATTATAGATGAAGATGGGAATCTCGCTTTGTTCCGCGACATCGGTGTAATACCGAATCAACACCCCGTCGGTCATTGCCTCGCCGTAATAATGTGGCGTGAGCACAAGCGCGGCTTGGACGCCGAGCCGCGCGGCTTTGTTGGTGAGCACAATCGTATCACGCGTCGACTCAACTCCAGTCCCTGCTATGACCACCCTTTCTTTTGCGGCGTGCTGTATTGTAAGCTCGATGAGCTTCAGTTTCTCCTCGGGGGCGAGGAATGCCGTCTCGCTGTTCGAGCCGAGAACGACGTATCCGGCAAGGTCGTCGGAATTCCACCGCTCAAGATTAGAAGTGAATCCGTCGTAATCCACCTCGCCATCCTCTTTGAATGGGGTGACCATCGGGGGCAGGACGCCGTGGAGCGTGCGTTTGGTTGTCAATGATTCCATGGGTTATTTTCGTGCAAACATAAAGGCGCAGTATTTCGTTTCGTGTGCATGAATCTACGAAACAGTACGCAGAACTTCTACACGTCTTTTGGTGTTCTGGTAGATGCAGGTTGTCAACCGGTCATACCGTTCTATCGAAATCTGTTTGCTTCTCGTGGTGTTTCTCGCTAACTTCGCTCATGTTTGTGCCATTTTTTTCAGAAAGGTTGTTCATGGCGTTTCGAGTGTTTTTGGCTGTGTGTTGTGTGGTCTTGATAGCCGTCCCGCTCTCGGCGCAAGCGCTTGTCGATATCCGTGGCGTTGTCTCGGATAGCACGACCGGTGAAAAATTGCCTTTCGCGAACGTTGTGATCCTCAATGAAAATAAAGGCGCGGCGTCAAATATCAACGGCTTCTATCTCATTCCCAACGTGAAGTCCGGAACCTACCAATTAGCCGCCAGTTCAATCGGTTACGGCAGAGAAGTACGAACGGTCACGCTCTTCCCGGGCGACCCGGTGACGGTCAATTTTAAGTTAAAGCCCCAGGCGGTTGAATTTGACGAAGTTGTCGTTACCGACCGCGCGAAACGGGAGTTAACCGAAATCAATACCAGCATCCACGTCATGGAACAGCGGGATATCAAAGCCGTTCCAGTGACGGTGCAGGAAGATATTTTTCGCGCGATTCAGATTCTGCCGGGCATCGTCTCCACGAGCGACGTTAATTCGCATTTTTATGTCCGCGGCGGGTCGGGCGACCAAAATTTGATTCTACTCGACGGGATGAAAATCTACAATCCTTTCCATGCGTTCGGAATCTTCAGTATTTTCGACTCCGACGTGATTAAAACGACCGAGGTCTATACCGGGGCGTTTCCTCCGGGATTCGGCGGCAGGTTATCGTCTGTCGTGAATATGACCACACGCGAAGGAAATTCCTCGTCGTTCTCCGGTCGTGCAAATATCAATTTTGTTTCCTCAAAATTGCAGTTGGAAGGTCCCTTGTTGCAGGATACGCGCTGGCTGGTCAGCGGGCGTAAATCGCTCTTTAGCGGAACGTTCGACCGATTTCTGAAGAAAAATGTCCCGCTCTCGTTTTACGACGCATTGTTGAAAATTTCACGGGAGGGAGATAATAACGCGAGCTACGGATTTCAGGGGTTCTTCAGCGGGGACGATTTGCGCTCCCCGAATGCGGAGGAAGCGGATTACCACTGGCGGAACCACGCCGTAGGATTTACCGCGTCCGGGTTGCTTCAGGACAGGTTATACATCAATGCGGTCGGGTTTGAAAATTCATTTTATGCCGAACGTAACCCGAAAGATTCGAAAACCATTACGCCGGCAAGCACGCGCATTACCGAAGTAGGGGTGAAAACGAATGCGACGCTCTACACGGATTCGCACGATTTATTTTTCTTCGGGTTTGAGTTTAGTTTCCCGCGGCTTGAATACAGTTTGGTCAACAACTTCGGCGTGAGGCGTACCTTATCGAGTTCGTACGTCGAAACCTGGGCGTGGATGCGCTACCAGGCGAAATTCGACAAGTTCCAAATTGACGGCGGTCTCCATACGGATATCGGCTCGCTGTTTCAACGCGCCGGTTCGTTTGAGTTGATCCAGCCGCGCATCAATATGAGCTTTGTCCTGTGGCCCGAGTGGAGAGGGAAACTCTCCTACGGCAGATTCAACCAGAACATCATCACGGTGAACAATGAGGACGACGTCATTTCCATTTTCGACGCGTGGATACAAGTGCCGGATAATCTCGAGTCCGAACAAGCAGACCATTACGTGATCGGCCTCGAGGGCAACGTCCTGCGCGAACTTTCCACCAGCTTTCAAACGTACTATAAAAAATACGGCTCGCTCGTCACTTACAATCGCGATAAGATTGACGCCGTTGACCCCGATTACGTGAATGGAACGGGCAGGGCATACGGCGTCGAATCTCTGATCCGGTATGGCATCCCGTTCATGGACCTCTACGCCGCCTACACGATTGGCTGGACAACGATTACCACCAATAATTTTACCTACTCGCCGCGTTACGACCGCCGCCACACGCTCAATTTGCTCTCCGTGTTCCATGTCGCTGACGGCTTGGAGGTCTCGTTCCGCTGGGAATTGGGGAGCGGCTTCCCCTTCACGCAGACCATCGGCTACTATGACCGCTTAAATCTTAACGATATTTTTGACGGAGAATTTGCGGGCGAAACCGGAAAACCATATTCGATTCTCGGACCCAAAAACGAGGCGCGCCTGCCTACCTATCACCGTCTCGACGGCAGTGTGACGTACCGGTTTACCGTGGGTCCCATCAAAGGAACGGCCGGTATTCACGTGATCAATCTGTACGACCACCAGAATGTTTTTTATTTCGACAGGAAAACCGGACAGCAGATCAATATGCTTCCGTTCTTTCCCTCTGCGACGCTTCATGTCGAATACTGAGACCGCGATGAGCACTACACGTTGTATTCTCGTGACCGCAGTCGTGTTCGTTGTTGGAGGGTGTAACGAAACATTTGAACCCAAGGGAGAGTTTCAAGAAGAATATGTCGTGTTT
>DATCJD010000045.1:0-8475 GCA_036507435.1 Bacteroidota bacterium | reverse complement strand
AAAAGCCGCTCTCGAATTATTACGGAGGAAGTTGTTAAAAATCGAAGCGTAAACGAGCAATTCGCCGTATCTTCAGATATCACCTTATTATTCTTATGCCCTCCATCCGCTCTTTTATAGCTCTCCCTACTCCAGACAGTGTGAAGGCGGACATCAGCCGGATTCAACTTGAATTGAAGCAAGAACATGCTGACGTCAAGTGGGAATCACCCGAAAAATTCCATATCACCTTAAAGTTCTTAGGGAACGTAGAGCTTCAAGTGCTTGAAAAACTTATTCCTGCACTGCAAACCACTCTACAACACACTTCACCATTCGAGCTCATCTATCAAAGCATTGGAGCATTCCCGACGATCGACAAACCGAGAGTCATTTGGGTCGGTGCGATGATGAACGACTCGATTCTCTCCCTGCACACGTCTATTGATGAACTGTGCGAGCAATTTGGATTTGCAAAAGACGATCGCGCGTTTCATCCTCATATCACACTCGGAAGAGTAAAAAAAGATCGTACCATTCTGAGCTTGACACAGAAACTAAAAAACCTTACTTTTGTCTCCACGAACTCCCGCTGTACTGAACTCCTCGTGATGCGCAGTGATCTTCATCCGTCCGGTTCAGCGTACACCGTGGTACAGTCTATCCCACTTAAATCGTAAGACAGAATTCCCATGACCGAAACGACAAATACAAAAGAAGCGCGGATGCAGGCGCTGAAAATTGCCATTGACCAGATCGAGAAACAACACGGCAAGGGCTCCATCATGAGATTGACGGAAGGCCCAATTGCGAAGATCGACGCCATCTCGACAGGCTCCATCTCGCTCGATTCCGCACTGGGCGTAGGCGGGTTTCCCCGCGGTCGCGTGGTTGAGATTTTCGGTCCCGAGTCCTCCGGCAAAACGACAATCTGCTTGCACGTCATAGCCGAAGCCCAACGCACCGGCGGCGTCGCCGCATTTGTCGATACCGAGCATGCGATGGATATTAGTTACGCCAAGCGGCTCGGCGTGGACGTAAATAACCTGCTCCTGTCACAACCGGAGTACGGAGAACAGGCGCTCGAAATCGTCGAGACACTCGTGCGCAGTAACGCGCTAGACATTATCGTCATCGATTCCGTTGCCGCGCTTACTCCTCGCGCAGAAATCGAAGGCGAGATGGGCGACCCTTCCATGGGCGTGATGGCGCGATTGATGTCGCAAGCGTTGAGAAAACTCACCGCCGCAATCAGCAAATCGAAAACGTGCGTTGTCTTTACAAACCAGTTACGTATGAAAATCGGCGTGATGTTCGGAAACCCGGAAACGACCACCGGCGGCAACGCGCTGAAATTTTATGCATCGGTGCGGTTAGACGTCCGGCGTATTGAAGCGATTAAAGACGGGCAGAGTGTTATCGGCAATAGAACACGCGTGAAGGTGGTCAAGAATAAGGTCGCTCCCCCGTTCAAGGAAGCGCAGTTCGACGTGCTGTATAATGAGGGAATATCCAAACTCGGCGACTTGATTGACACTGCCGTTGATAACGAAATTATCGCCAAGAGCGGGTCGTGGTTTTCCTACGGCGATGAGCGCGTAGGACAAGGTCGGGACGCCGTCAAAACATTCCTCACGGCAAACCCGAAAGCGGCGCAGGAAATCGACAAGAAGCTACGCCAGAAACTCGGTCTCACGGCGGACGCTCCACCGGAGCCAAAACCGGAACAGCCGGCAAGCCAGAAACGTACTGCAAAATCCTGACGAACCAGTGACCATCACTAAAATCACACGGAAGAAAAACAAAAAGCCGATGTACGGCGTGTACGTGGACGGCGCGTTCGGTTTCGACGTGAGCGATGAAGTTCTGCTGAAATTTTCGCTCCACGTCGGAGATACGCTGGACAATGAAAAAGTGGAACAGATTGTCACCGGAGAGGGAATGTACCGCGCCCAGCAGATCGCCGTCAATTATCTTTCGTATCGCCCGCGCAGTACAAAGGAAGTCGTGACGCATCTCCGCAAGAAGGGGTTCGCCGTCGAACTCGCCCGAAACATCGCCAGCCATCTTCAGAAAAAAGAGATGATCAACGATACGGAATTTGCGAGGATGTTCGTGCGCGATAAACTGAAACGAAAACCGACCGGCACCGCGATGCTTCGCCAGCTGTTGATCGGCAGAGGGATCGCCCCGAATATTATCGAACGCGTCTTGCACGAAATTGTGACGGATGAAGACCAGCAACGCGCGGCGGAAGAACTTGCGAACAAACGGCTCGCACATGCTCACACGTCGCTCGCAAGCCTGGAACCGGCAAAACGCAAACGCCGGTTGTTTGAGTACCTGTTGCGCCGGGGGTTCTCGAGCGACATTGCGACAAAAACCGTCCGCACCATTTTCGCCCGTGCCGCGGAAGGGCGCGCGGCGTAACACGTATGCACGCGCCTCCGTCTAATCGTCCACTTCTGAAAATCTCCATTCTGCTTTCCTTTATCATTATCTCATTCGCCGCGATATCGTTTTTTCCAGACGTCTTGTGGATTCTTATTTTCTCAGGCTTGTTGGCGTTCATCCTGAAACCGATTATTAAGTACCTTGAAATCCGTGCCGGCTTCCGGAGAAGTTTTGCGCTTACAGCTGTGTTCCTGCCTGTTGCCGGAGCGCTTTACCTTACTGTTGTCGAGGTAGCGCCCGCACTCATTCAACGCGTCACTCATTTGTATGAGCAGGTTAAACGTTACCCTTTTGAGCAAGAAATCTGGACGGCGACTGTCAGTATCGCTGAAAAGATACCATTTCTCAACGCCCAGAGCATTGGGAGCGAAATCGTAGGCATTCTCTTCAGCGTCGAATCCGCGCTTGAATCAGCCGGCGAGGCTATTTCCTCAGCCGCATTAACGCTTGTGATCGTCCCCCTCGTTGCGTTGTTTATTCTTGCGCAGGGCGATATTGCTCTGAAGAAACTCATTGAACGAGTCCCTAATAAATATTTTGAAATGACATTGAATGTGCTTCACAAAATTGGAAAAGATCTCGTCGGGTACTTGCGCGGGTGGATGCTCGATTCAGTTATTGTCGGCGTTCTTAGTATCGTCGGCTACATGATCATAGGGGTCGATTACGTTGTGTTGCTCGGAATCGTCGCCGGCATCGCAAACCTTATCCCGTATGTAGGACCTGTCTTCGGCGCCGTACCGGCTGTTGCAGTTTCCGTTACGCAGATCGGAGACTTTCGTATGTTGATTCCTATTGTGACGTTGACCATTGTCGTTCAGACACTCGATAATTTTATTATCCAGCCGCTTGCATTCTCAAAAACCGTCGATATGCACCCGTTGACGGTCATCGTTGTCCTTTTCCTCGCCGGTGAATTTATGGGCGTCGGCGGAATGCTCCTCGCCATACCGTTGGTCACAATCCTCAAAGTCACGGCAACTGAAACATTCTGGGGACTGAAACACTACCGAATAACCGCGTGATGTCCCGCGTCGTGCTCGATATCGAAACTCTTGCCTTTCCGTTGGATTCGTTCGATGAGAAGCAGCAAGAGTATTTATTGCATTTTGCGAAAACCGAAGAAGAAAAAACCGAGGCACTGCTGAAGCTGAACCTGTATCCTGCAACGGCGCAAATCATTGCCATCGGCATGTATAACCCCGATACGGAGCGGGGCAAGGTTCTTTTTCAATCACATGAACGGGTAGATACATTTTCCGAGAATGAAATGGTGCACTATCGTTCCGGAAACGAAAAAGAAATCCTTGCTGAATTTTGGGATGACATCTCAAAATATGGACAATTCATTACGTTCAACGGGAGAGGATTCGACTGTCCGTTTCTTCATTTCAGGTCTGCAATGCTGGAAATCCAACCGAAGCGCAACCTTCTTCCCTATCGCTACGACGCAACTGTTCATTGCGATTTGCTGGACCAGTTTACTTTTTACGGCGCGGTGAGAAAATTCAATCTCGACTTTTATTGCAAGGCATTCGGGATTGACAGCCCGAAATCGCACGGCATCACCGGCTTAGACCTCGGAACTCTCTGGAATGAAAAACGGTTTACTGAGATAGCAGAGTACTGTTTAGGAGATCTGAAAGCGACGGCGGAATTATTCAGGCGGTGGGAAAAATATTTGAACGTATTACACTAGTAGGTTGCTGAAAAACTAAAATGAGATGTCATTCCTCGTTCGCCGCGGCGAACTCGGAATGACATCGAACTTCGTTTTTTTTCAGCAACCTGCTTATCCATATTTAATACTCAATATACTATGCCGACAACAATCTTAGTCTTGTGTACCGGAAATTCTGCACGAAGTCAGATTACCGAAGGACTCTTCCGCCACCTCGGCGGTAACAGTGTCGAGGTGCATAGCGCCGGAACACATCCGGCGGGAATTGTGCATCCCGATGCTCTTACTTCTATGAAAGAGTACGGCGTCGATATCAGCAAGCAATGGTCAAAAGCCATGAGCCAGTTTGAGGGCCAACCGTTCGATTACGTCATCACCGTGTGTGATGAAGCCTATCAGGAATGCCCATTCTTTCCAGGCGCAAAAAAACAGATCCACTGGAGCACTCCAGACCCAAGTTTTATGGGTTCCTCGCATGAAGAGCGCTTGGAGGCGTTTCGGAAAACTATCGCATCGCTTGAAAAACGGGTCAAAGAGTTTCTTTCGACCATCATAAAAACAGAAAACCCGACGTAACGTCGGGTTGTTGTAGAGAAGTCCGACTTTTTGCCGGCACGTAGGCTAGCGAAAAGTCGGACTTCTTTCTCTGAACCAATCCACCTACTTTCGAATTCTCCGCGCAAATTGGTGATAGATGGTCGTTGCCGCAAGCAATTTCAGCACATCCCACCAGGAAAAAATCAGAAAGCCTGCCCCGAACGCATTTCCCCAATTCTGGAAATAGACCAGATTCAGTTGAATCGTTCCTAACGTGAAAATCACCAACAAACCCAAGAACATCGATACGAGCGTCCAGACAAAGCCTTCCCTGTTCAACAAGAGATAACCGACGACAAATGCCGCAAGAGGAAATGCAATCAGATATCCGCCGGTTGGACCGAGGATTCTTGCAAGACCAAACCCGGCGCCGGAGAACACCGGCAAGCCAATTGCTCCGATGGAAAGATACATCATCATGCTGAGGAATCCGTTTCTCGGACCAAGGATAGCACCGGCGAGCAAGACAAAAATCGTTTGAAACGTGTAGGGAACGGGTTGGTGGGGGATCTGAAGTTGAGCGCCCAAGCCGGTCAGAAGTGCGAAAGAGGTAATCCAAAAGAGTTGGGCAAGCGTCTTGCCTTCAGCAAGACTGAACTGCCGTTGAAGCGCCGCCCCGTGCGTTCTATTCATTCAGGTCTCCGATTCATAAATGTGGCTGACAGTATAATAAATCCTTCTGCAAGAATCAAATAGCGATTACCACGAGTCTCTAATAAATATCATTATCTTGCTTCTGAATCAATTTCCCGTAATTTACATCGAATTTTCCCGGAGGATACATGAAGCGTGTTGCAATTCTTTTTTTCGCTGTTTCAACCACGTTCGCCCAGCAAGCGACACAACTGTTCCAGGATGGCACGTATAACCCAGCCATTCCGACTCCCATATCCGTCCTCGGTTATGACATCGGCGACCGTTTTACCGACTTTCGTAATCTCGAACGGTATCTTGATAAACTCGTCGCTTCCTCAGACCGGGTAAGAAAAATACAATACGGTGAAACAAACGAGTCACGTCCTCTTCAGTTGCTCATTATTAGTTCCCCGCAAAACCTATCACGAATAGATGAAATAAAAGCCGGAAATAAAAAACTTACCGACCCGCGTACGATCACATCTAAAGCAGAAGCCGACCAACTGCTCAATGCACTTCCAGCCATTGTTTGGTTGTCGTACGGCGTTCATGGGAATGAGTCAAGCTCTCCGGAAGCCGCCATGTTAACTGCGTACCAGCTCTGCGCAGGGACAGACCAACGCACGCAACACATACTGGATAATCTCATTATCCTCATCGACCCCGCTGTCAATCCAGATGGGAGAGAGCGATACGTCCAGTGGGCAAATTCCGCCATCGGCGCAACTGCCAACACCAACTCCGATGCTTATGAACACAGCGAGCCGTGGCCCAGCGGCAGGACCAATCATTATTATTTCGACCTCAATCGCGATTGGGCATGGCAGACACAAAAAGAAACGCAAGCACGCATCCCGTTGTATCGAGAATGGATGCCCCATACACATGTCGATTTCCACGAGATGGGGTACACCAGCACATACTTCTTTTTCCCCGCGGCCGCACCAATTCATGCTGAGCTTCCTCCGGAGATGAAAAAATGGGGCGCGCTCTACGGCAAGGGAAATGCAGAGGCATTCGATAAACTGGGCAACCAGTATTATACTGCTGAATTCTTCGATTTATATTACCCCGGCTACGGCGACTCATGGCCCTCATTTAACGGAGCGATCGGCATGACGTACGAACAAGCCGGGGGCGCAAACATTGCCATCAAAAAGCCTAACGGCTCCATGTTGACACTCCGGGAGAGAGCCATCAATCATTTTACTTCCGGAATCGCTACACTGGAAACGACCGTCAAATACAAAAAAGAGCGGCTTCAGGATTTTTACGGCTTCTGGGTGTCGGGATTGAAAAACCCGTCGCGAACAAAAGGCTTCCTCATTAAGGAAGGACCTGAACCAAACCGTGCAGCGCGGCTCGCCAGAACACTGCTCAAGCAGGGTATTGAAGTTCACCGACTCCAAGAACCGGCTACCCTTGATGCCCAACGCTATTACACAAGCAAAGCTTCGAAACAATCGTTCCCTCAAGGGACGTATTTTATTTCTCTGCTTCAACCGCAGAGCAGGCTCGCCAAAGCTTTACTGGAACCCACTGCCGCAATACCCGATACGTTTTTTTATGATGTTTCCGCTTGGTCACTCCCGGTGGCGTCAGGATTGGAAGCATACATGACGGAAGCTGCCCTACCCGCATCTGCAACAGCAGTATCGGATGTCTCTCTACCAGCCGGTCGTGTTATCGGAGGAAAAGCGGCATATGCATACCTGATTCCTTGGGAACGCAACGACGCCGTCAAACTGGTATGGGCACTCCATGAAAAAGGATATAAGCTTACGTACGCAAACCGCGCGTTTTCTTCATCCGGACAACATTTCAGAGCGGGCGCCATTATCGTCTTTGTGCACCAGCAACAGGAAACAATCCATGCAGACTTGTCCCGGCTTGCTTCATTGCATTCAGTAGATGTTTTTGCTGTGAAGTCCGGACTCACCGACAAAGGCATTAACCTCGGCTCAAATTATGTCCGGCCGATGAAAAAACCTTCTATCGCCATTCTTACCGACACTCCTGCAAGTATTTATTCTTACGGCGAATTGTGGTTCCTTTTTGATAAGGAATACAATATTCCTTTTACAGCAATTCGAGGGCGAGACCTCGGCGGCGTGAACCTTTCCCACTATGACGTGCTTATTCTTCCCGACGGCGGGGACTACCGCCCCGTATTGGACAGCACCCAGATCGCAAAACTCAAACAATGGGTGCAAAACGGCGGTGTGCTGGTCGGGATAGAAGGCGGGGCGTTATTTCTTACCAAATCGCGTTCCGGCATAACCAACGCGCTCTTAACTTCAGAAAAAAAAGAGGACGAAAAAACGATGGAGGAAAAGGAAGAAGAAAAGGAACGAAAAGAATCAGTTAAGAGAGAGACGCTCTTTGAACGCGAGGAACGCACACGGCTCGACGCAATCCCGGGCGCTTTTTTTAAAGCCTACATTGATACAACCCACCCCATCGGGTATGGATATGACAAAGAAATATTGATTCTCAAACGCAACTCGACCCCGCTCCAACTCGCTGAAGGAGCGTTTAATGTAGGGAGATTTACGCCTGATTCTCTTGAAACTAGCGGATACGCGGCAAAAACAAAAGCCCGGCAAGTCGCGGATGCGGCGTTTATTATTGAATACCGTACTGGGCGCGGACGCACGGTGCTCTATTCTGAATCCGTGACATTTAGAATGTTCTGGACAGGGCTTCATAAACTTCTGTTCAATACCATTCTTTTCTTGCCTCAGCCGGAGTAAATAGTGTATGAGAATAATAGTAGCCATCACTTGCTACCGATGCTGTCTCGGCAATACCCAGAAGTGCTAAATACTGATTGACTTAGCGTCGTTTTTTCCATATATTTAAAGTCCACTTCGTTTCGAAGTTGGGCTTTATTTTTAAGGGGCCATGGATTCTTGAGTCTTTGTTTGGAACGGATTGCGGTGTCGTCCGCCAGAGGCGGATAAGGCATCCCGCTGTTGCGGGACATTCCCAGGTTCGAAAAAAAAACATTTTGGGGTGTCGTCCGCCAGAGGCGGATAAGGCATCCCGCTGTTGCGGGACATTCCCAGGTTCGAAAAAAAAACATTTTGGGGTGTCGCCAAGCGGTAAGGCAACGGCCTTTGGAGCCG
>DATCJD010000044.1:0-3759 GCA_036507435.1 Bacteroidota bacterium | reverse complement strand
GGCGGTACTACAGACCTTGCGGTGTTTGAAGAACGCACTATCCGCCACACGGCGGTGATCGGCGTTGCGGGCAAGAAAGTCACGGACGACGTGCGCAAAGGGTTCGGCATTTTAACCGAGCAGGCGGAGAAACTCAAACGCGACCACGGGTTCGCGTATCTTCCGGCGATTGTCGATAACGAGCCGATCGTGCTCCCCGGCATCGGTGGACGCCCTCCTATCGAAATTGATAAGAAGCTCCTCTGCCAGGTGATTCAACCGCGCATGGAAGAGATTTTGGAAATTGCTTCAATGGAAATCAAACGTTCCGGGTACTCGAAGCATCTTTCGGCTGGAGTGGTGCTGACGGGCGGCGGCTCGCTGATTAAAGGTACATCCGACCTTGCGCGCGAAGTGCTTGGTATGCCGGTCAAGATCGGCATCCCGCAGGGGTTCAGTGCCGGGTTGGTGCGTGAGATTGAAAACCCGATTTACGCGACGGGCGTCGGGCTGGTCATTCACGAGCTAAAACACCGAGACCGCTCCGCCATTACTCCGGCGATGTATAACGGTAAAGGAAAAGGTTCGATGCAGAATATTCTTAACCGAATGAAAACGTGGTTTGACGAGCTGTAGTTCAGCTTACAGATGACAGACGGCAGAAATAGAGAAAAGGAATTATGAGGAATTTTCGAAAATTACAAGTTTATCAAAAATCTCTCGCGTTTACGAAAGTCGTGAGGTCGGTAACGAAAAAATTTCCGAAAGATGAGTTGTTCTCGTTGACATCACAATTTCGCCGGGCTGTTGATTCTATCGTCTTGAATATAGCAGAGGGCGCAGGCAACCGTTCGGATAAAGAATTTGCAAAGTTTTTGGATTACTCGATTCGGTCTGCTCATGAATGTATCGGATGTGGAGATATTGCCCTTATCAATGAATACATTAACGATAAAACATACGAAGAGGTTTTTACACAAGCGGATGAGCTTATTGCGATGTTAGTGGGATTACAACGCGCACTACTCCGTTCGTAAAGCTGTTTTCTGCAATCTGTTATCTGCATGCAAAAAATGAACAAACAAGAGTATAACCAAAGAACCAACTCACTTACTAACCGGGAGGACTTACCGTGATAGAACTCGATACGAAAGCAGACCGCGGAGCAAAGATTCGCGTGGTCGGTGTTGGCGGCGGCGGCGGCAATGCCGTCAACAGCATGATTGACAAGGGACTGACGGGCGTTGATTTTATTGCTATCAACACCGACTTGCAGGCTCTTGAACGCAACAAAGCGCCGAACAAAATCCAAATCGGCAAGAACCTGACGCGAGGCTTGGGAGCGGGTTCCGACCCGACGATCGGCCACCGCGCGGTGGAAGAAGACCGTGAAGAAATCGCCCGCGTATTAAGCGGCAGTGATATGGTGTTTGTCACAGCAGGAATGGGTGGGGGAACTGGAGGAGGAGGAGGTCCAATTGTTGCGAACATCGCCAAAAGTATCGGAGCACTTGTTGTTGCAGTTGTGACGAAACCATTTAACAGCGAAGGTAAAAAACGAATGTCTCAAGCGGAGACCTGTCTGGAGGAGATGAAAAAGCAGGTCGATACGCTTATCGGCATCCCAAACCAGAAACTGCTCGATATTGTCGAGCATAACACTCCGTTGATAGATGCGTTCGAGATTTCCAATCAAGTGCTCCACAATGCCACGCGGGGTATTTCGGAACTCATCACCGTGCCGGGATTTATTAACGTTGATTTTGCGGACGTGCGTACGGTGATGCGGGAAATGGGCGACGCGCTGATGGGTTCAGGCATAGCGTCCGGTGAGAACCGGGCTGTTGAAGCGGCTCACTCAGCGATTTCCAGCCCCTTGCTCGAAGGCGTTTCCATCGCCGGCGCGCAGGGTATTCTCGTGAACATCACTGGAAGCAGAAATCTTTCGCTGTACGAAGTCGACGAGGCGACGAAGATCATCTACGAGGCCGCGGGAAATGATGCAAATGTTATTTTGGGAACCGTCATTGATGAGAAACTTTCCGATGAGATAATAATTACGGTGATTGCGACCGGCTTCAACCGCAAGGCGACGGCGTCGCAGTCCCCTTCCAAGCCGGCGGCAAACCTGATCGACCGGATTCCGTCAGGACCGTCAGACCTGCAGAAGCTCGACCAGCCGACATACTTGCGGCGCGGCGTAGAACTTCCGCTGAACCCGGTGCGTAGCGAGAGCCAAAGCGAGAAGGAAAAGATTGATAAAGCGGACCCGGACAAGCCCGCCTTCCTGAGAAAAATCATGGATTAACTTTCAGGAAGAAAGCATCCCGGCGGGCAGGCCCGCCTTCCTGAGAAAAATCATGGATTAACTTTCAGGAAGAAAAGCATCCCGGCGGGCAGGCCCGCGTTCTTGCGGAAGATTATGGACTATAAGTTGAAGCTGTTCGTTAACGCACTAAGATAAAAAAGGCAGAGCCACGTTTTCAATGTGGTTCTGCCGGCAAGTTCTCCCATCTATACTCCAGCCTCTCTTCACGGTGAGATGCTGGAGTTTTAATTGTACATTTCTCATGTTGATTCTCGCCTTGTCTTTTTTTACATTGATTTCAATGAGAACGCCGGTCTTGATATTCATCCTTGCGCTGTTTTCCGTAGAAAGCGCGGCTCAATCGCGGGCGGAAAGTCCGCTCCGTATCGCGCGGCTGAAATACAACGGCGGCGGCGACTGGTACAACGACCCTTCGGCGGAAGTCAATCTCCTGCGGTTCATCCGGCAGAACACGACTATTGACGTCGACCCGCGCTATGAGTTTGTCGACCTGTCCAGCGATAAATTGTTCGGTTACCCGGTTCTCTTTATGACAGGACACGGCAATGTGGTGTTCTCGGAGAACGAAGCTCAGCGTCTCCGCACCTATCTTGAACGGGGCGGATTTCTCTACGTTGACGATGATTACGGGCTTGATAAGGCATTCCGCCGTGAGTTGAAAAAAGTGTTTCCCGACCAAGACCTCGTCGAGCTTCCATTCAATTACGGCTTGTACACATGTCATTTCAACTTCCCGAACGGGGTGCCCAAAACCCACGAGCACGACAACAAGCCCGCACAGGGCTTTGGGCTGTTCCAAAAGGGACGCTTGCTCGTCTATTATACATATGAGACCAATCCGAGCGACGGGTGGGTAGATGCTGAAATCCACGGCGACCCGCCGGAAATGCGTGAGCAATCTCTTCGCTTCGGAACGAACATCATCGTTTGGGCGTTGTCTCAGTAGGGTCCAGATGCTTGGCATAGAATACCTCGTGTGAATAACACATCAACCATACTACAAGACGTCCTTTCCCGCCTCGCGCAGGTGCGCCGTTTACAACTGCGTACCGACGCGCAGTCATCAGTTCTCATTTTTGGGACTGCTCTATTATTATCACTGACGCTCGTCTCTTTAGTAGAGATAATAGGACAATTTTCCAGCGCAGTCCGCACAGCGCTTGCCGTGCTCTTTCTTCTGGGAAGCATTGGATTGCTCGCGTGGTATGTCGTGCGTCCGGTATTGAGACTTGCAGGGATACTGTTTACATGGGATGACTTTACCGTTGCGAAGAAAGTCGGCGCGCTGTTTCCGAACGTCCACGACCGGATGGTGAATTTACTGCAACTCCGCCAAGAGATGAAGTCGGGCGCGTCGCCGTATTCTCCGGAACTCGTCGATGCGTCATTCCAAGACTTAGCCGAGAATATCCGCGGGCTGGATTTTACCAAAACCGTCGACCGCTCGCCCG
>DATCJD010000043.1:0-10185 GCA_036507435.1 Bacteroidota bacterium | reverse complement strand
GAATAGTTATAGGGCGGGTCGCTATAAGGACTGCCTGCCGAGAAGTACGAGAACCCGGTCATCGGGAGATTACGGTACCCATCGCGATACTTTAAATCGAACACCGCAACCTCGCCCGGAGCGGGAACGATCGGTCCGGCTAAGAAGTCGTATCCCGAGGAAGGAGGTGGGATATTGTACTTTTGATACTCAGCATCAATGGCATTGCCGTTATACACATACCCGATGCTAAGCAGGGTATCACAGCCGATCAGGTCGTCGCCCGCACCGCCCAAATCCGGGTCGGACCATTGGCAGACATACATACTGTCGATGTAGAACGAGCCTTTCGTGCCCGCGCCGTCCACATCCACGCCACCTTTGTTGATGATCTTAACGCGCGTGAAGTAGAGGTTGCCCAGCGCGTCCGTGCGTTTGTAGCCCCACACCGTCCGCTGAAATTCTAAACCCATGGGTTCAGCGCGTACACGCGGCAAAGTAGTAGTAATCGAGCGGTTCAGGTCGTTATACACCGTCCACATGACCTGGTCGGCGGGGGAGTTTAGGTCGGAACCCGCTACGCCCGGCTCGTCGCGTCCCTGGCTGATCAAACTATCTGCCGTAAACGTCTCGCTGAACGCCGGAGGCGCGTCATACTGCCCGTTGCCGTTCCGGTCGATATACGGAGCGCCGAAGGACACCGCCCACTCGTTCCAGTCTTTTTCATACTGCGTAAATACCGCCGCCATGTGCGCATCGGAAACTTCGAGAATCGGTATCTCGTTGACTTCCGCCGCATCACGGCGCAGTTCTTCAGCCGACATCGTCGCATAATCGCGCCGGATCCGGTACATCCGCGCCGAGGCGTCGTTCGGATTTTGGGCAACTGCTGTTGGGCCTTCACCCGTGACGCGTCCTTCGACCGTGCCAGTCGAATAGTGCGCTCCGCCGACACGGATCAATTGGTTAAACGGTCCCGGGATTGTATGTGCAGCATCTTGGTAAACTTTACCGCCGTAGAGAATACCGTCCTGGTAGATTGCCCAAGCGGTAAACCGCGGGTAATACAACCCGTTATCGGACGCCGGTGAATGGGCGTTTTGGCCGTCGGCACGAGACCACGAATGCAGGTTGTTGATGTTCAGCACCCCATACCTGGGGGCACCGGCGCCTTTATACAGGGAATGTTTTTGCTTCTTCCCCGAAGGGTTATCCGGGTCTTTCGCAAACCCGAGGGATACGCCCGCGAGCGTCGCAAGCGCCACAACCCACAACGAATAACTTCGTATGAATTTATGCATACAAATACCTCCTCACTGATTAAACGCTGATTGATGATGTACAAATTCTCGTGTGTTTCCTGGGCTTCATCCCCGCTCTGCAGTCTGCCTACAGAGCGGGGAGAGCTCGCAAAGGGACAAGCGCACATCAACAGATTATATTTCGAGCTTCAACCCAAGACGAACCTGCCGGGGCGTGCCATAAATATCGTTCCCCGTTGCTCCAATATATGCCCAACGGTTATCGATATTGATCGCACTGTAGAACGCCTCATAATTCGGGATTTCGATGAACGAGCGGGCAAACGCACTGCGCAGCCAGCCGTCGTCCGTCGGCGTGCCCGTGCTCGGGAACACGTTGTTGACGTGCTTCGAGTCGAACAGGTTCAGCACATTCACGTACAGCTCGGCCGTGAAACCTTCAAAATAGAACACCTTGCTCGCGTTCAAGTCGATGTTAAACACCCACGGCGTCGAGGACGCATTGATCGGCTCTACGGGGTTACGCGTGCGGGGGTCGATGATCGGGCGAACGCCGATGTTCCACGGGCTTGCTTGCCCAAGGTTCTCGGGCTCTTTGATCTTCGTGAATGAATGACCGCTGTTGAAGGTCAACAGGAAATTTGCGCCGAAGCCTTCGAGAATGGCTCCGCCGTCGCCCTTACCCCAGCGATAATCCAGCAGAATCGACCCGCGGTGCGTCTGGTCGAAATCCAACGGGTTGATATAGGCCGGGAAGCGGACGTCGGATTGGTCGGACACCGCATTGCGTGACGAGGACGGGTTGGACGCCGTGCCGCGCGCATCGGACAACGTGTAGTTGACGCGTGCCTGCAAACGGCTGGTGCGACGCAATTCGAGCGTCATCTCCAAGCCCTTCACCGTGCCGAAATCGGAGTTGCCGTAGGCAACAAATATCGGCACGCCGACGTCGTTGTAGATCCTGTTCTGTTGAATCTGGTCGCGCAAATCTTTGTAGAAACCGGTCATGGTGAACGCAAAGTTGTCGCTCAACGTCTGGCGAATACCGACTTCGTACTGCGTCGTGCGTTCCGGCTTTACCAAAAATCCTGCGCCGGTCGGCGCGCCGGAAATGTCATACCCAACCCTTGTCCGCGGACTGATCCGGGCGGCGAGATACCGAACCCCATTATAGAGAAGATTCAGCGTCGGGAGTTGCGCATATTTTCCGAACATGCCGTAGAACACCGTGCGGTCGGTCACCGGGAAGGAGAAACTGACACGAGGCAACAACAGGTGCACGGGGTCGGTTTCCTTCAACTGGTCGTCATTCGCAAAGTAGTTCAGGTTTTCATCCCACACCGGGTTGGAGTAGTCAACCGGCGTGACGTTCTTCATGTCGAACAGTTCATAGCGAATGCCTGCATTCAACACCAGGTCGCTGAACTCGAACTTGTTCTGGATGTAGGCCGAGGCAAACAAGGGTTTACGGGCCGGGTCGATCGCATCATCGGTCGCGTTGCCCTCGTTGTCGTATCCATAGACATTCATAAATCCTGCGCGCTGAACGGCGATTTCAAACTCCTTCCGCAAGTACGGGTCGGCGGCAAGCTTATCGGGTGAATATTTATCTGCGGACCCTGCGATAAAGTCATTCAACGGGCCGATGTTGTTGACAACAAATTGCCGCATCGTCCAGGCGTCGAGTCTTCCGCCGGCTTTCACTTCCCATTGCGAATTAACCTGCGAGGTAAAGTCAATCGCGACGCCGATGGAGTTTTGGTTATCATTCCGATACGCGTTGGAGGGCGAGAACTCGTGTGAAAAATTGAACCCGTTGATCGTGCTGTAAGCCGTCGGCCCTACAAAACGCGAGCGGAAACCCGTCGACCCGTCCGGCAGGATGTAGCCCTTCTCTCGTGAAGCAACACTGTCGTTATAAAGCCGCCAGTCGTCTCCGAAATCCGGGTCAAATGCCTTGAAATCGCGGTTTAGGTACGACACTCCGATTTCGTAGAAGGTCTTCGAGTCCAGCACGTGTGTAATCCGCATGTTGGCGAGGTAGTTGTTCGTCTCATTTCGATAGCTCCGTTGCGAGAACGCATTGCCCAATGAGTTGGGCCAGTTACCGCCTGTCGGGAGGTCAACATTGCTGTAACTGCCCGAAAAACGCACTTTCAAGGGCAGAACATCCCATAACAGCGTTCCCTGGAGGGTGTTTTCATTTCTCCAGTTCTTGTAATTGTAGTTTCGTTTTTGTTCTACCACTCCCGGAAGCGGAGTACCGACTGTACGGCCATCAAACCCATCTGTGGTCAGACCCTCAAACTGGAACGGTTTGAGATACATATGGGTCCGGTCGCGCATATAGTTATGCTGTCCGGCTACAAAATAACGAAGCGACGGCATTATCGGACCGCTCATGGTAAGGACTGCGTTCCGGTATCCGCGAGAAGACGTGCCCAAAAATTCTTCGCCCGGTTTGGCGAAATCGTCCGTCTGGTAATCCAGTGTCGCTCTGAAGTCCTGCGAAGAGCCGGTACGCATTGTGGTTTTGACGATCGCAGAGTTCGAGCCGCCTAATTCGGCAGTGTACCCGCCGGATTGGAGTTGGATTTCTTCAATCGCTTCCTGTATCGGGCTGATGGCTTCGTTATTGGTGAGCGGGTTAGTCGCCGTCGCGCCATCGATGAAGAACGAAACTTCGCCGGCACGGCCGCCACGAACGTAGAGGTTACCATTCTGTTGCACGACACCCGCGCTTAAGGCAAGAATATTTTGCAAGCCGCGGAACGGAAGCGTCTTGATATCCTCTTGCGTTTGCATGCGGATGGTGTTCGTGGTGTTGCGTTGGATGAGCGGGCGGTCGGCGACAACTTCAATTTCGCTCGTTTGAATCGCCGTACTGCTCAATCTAAAATCCTGCGTGGTCGTCAGGTTGGAACTCACGCGGATATTGCTAATGGTCACCGCGGCATACCCGATGTATGACGCTTTCACCGTGTACGTACCCGGGGGAACGCCCAAGATGATGTATTCACCATTGATATCGGAAGAAGCGCCGAATGAAGTGCCTTCGGCAATAACGTTGGCGCCGATCAGCGGCTCTCCGGATTGGCTGTCCGTCACCGTTCCGCGCAATTTACCGTCCTGCGCGAGAACGAGCGAGGAAACAACCGTCATCAACACGACAACAAATAGTATTCTTTTCATCATGACAATCTCCTTGAAGTAAGGAAATGTTTCAACACGAGTTTGCAACTGCAAACCGTAACAACTCTATCCCTTCAACAACTTTCACAATGTTTGCTTGCCCTTGAATGTGCCTCCGGGCGATTCGATCACCTCTCTTTCTGAGTTGGTCAGAGTTTGTTAAAAAAAGAAATCGTAAAAAATAATGTCGGGCGCTTCACCTCCTTTCAGGATTTAGTTATCAAGAACCCTCAAAGATTGTTTTTCTGCCCATACGTACATTCACAGCGTATTCACGAGTGCCCGCCATAAGCTCTATTGCGATCATCACACGTCAGAAGGAGGAGAAAGACCGTGTGAAAACCTAATAAAGTCCAGATGAATGCGGGCACTCTTTTTTAAAGTAGTGGAATAATGATAGGGGAAGTCCTTGCGTACAACAACGGAATTCCAATGAATTGGCCTAATGGGCAATCCAATGGTCAAGAATTTCCAATGAATGGGAGAGTATGACAGATGGGGATGAGAAAAGCGCGTGCGTTAAAGCAAAACCGGTTTAAAAAACTGACTCGGAGTTTAGAAGGAATTCAGCACTTTGAAGAGGTTATCTACGTGGCTACGGCTCACGTTGATGCGAGCGCCACTGTGAAGGGTGATGGTATAGTCGCGGTGAAATGAAGGTTCCATGTCGCGAATTTGTTCAACGTTCACAATAGAAGAACGGTGAACTCGTACAAAGCGGCTTCGGAGTAATTTTGATTCGAGGGAGCTAATTTTTTCATGCAGGAGATAACTCGTTCCTTTCACATGTAGTCGTACGTATTCACCCTCCGCTTCAATCCAATGAATGTCTCTCTCGTGTATAGGAATAATCCGTCCACTCTTTTTGACAAGAAATCGTTGTCCTTCACTTTGCTCTTTTCGCATTTCGTTAAAAAAGCTCAGGATGGATTCGCTGTCCTGCCTGTCTTTTTTCATTTTGAGAATATCTTTGGCACGCTCCAGTGACAGCTGAAACCGTTTTTCCTCTATCGGTTTCAAGAGGTAATCCAATGCCCTGGCTTCGAACGCCCGAATGGCATACTCGTTATACGCGGTCGTGAAGATCGTCACCGGAATGTGGTTCGACTTCAGGGCTTTGACGACACCAAACCCATCCACTTCGGGCATTTGAATATCAAGAAAAAGAATGTCCGGGTGCAGTTTCTTCACCTCTTCAATTGCCTGGGCTCTATCGCCACATTCACCCACCAGCTCAATAGCTTGGTCGTTTTCCAACAACTCTTTCATACGCTCACGAGCCAGCATTTCATCGTCAACAATTAATGCTCGAATTTTACTCATCGGCTGAATTTCCCCTTTGGATCTTTAACGGAATTGATATGCGTACTTCAACCCCTCCGGCATCTATTTCGGAGATCTCGAATGTATGTTCACCGCCGTAGAGCAAGTTCAATCGAGCGCGCGTATTGGTCAGACCTATGCCCTGAGCAGCCTCTCGTTCATCATGGGCTTCAAACCCTGTGCCGTTATCCCGAACGCTCAGTTTCAGAAGCCCATTCTCCTTTTCCGACCTGATTTCGATGAGCGCTTGACCGCGCTTTTTGCCAAGGCCATGCCGGATAGAGTTTTCTACCAAAGGCTGAAAAATGAATGCCGGCACGAGCGCATCATCGGTATCACGTTGAATGTTATATGTGACGACCAACCTGTCTCCGAATCGGGTTTGTTCGATTTCGAGATACCGACGGAGGATTTGTAACTCTTTGCCGAGATTCACTTCCTGTCCCATGTCGTTCTCGAGTGTTAACCGCAATAACCCCGCCAAGCGGGCTATCATTTCCCTGGCGGCTTTCGGATTTTTGCTTATGAGCGCCGTGATACCGTTCAACGTATTGAACATAAAGTGCGGCTGGAGCTGCATTCTGAGAGCATGAAGATTTGCCTCAGCGACTTGTGAATGCAACCGAGCCGTGGTGAGTTTTCTTTCATGTTCTTTGTCGTACCAGAGAACCCCCGTTATTCCCATCAAAAAAAGGACGATACCACAGAGCGCGTAAAACACGGTCGTTTGATAGAAAAAGGGCTCTATCATTAATAACAAATTGGCGCCGGTTTCGTTCCACACGCCATCATCATTAGATGCTATAACCCGAAACGAATACTCCCCTGGCGAGAGGTTATTATAGAGAGCAAATCGTCGTGTGCCCGCCTCAATCCACTGATTGTCATACCCTCTGAGTTGATATTTGTACCGGACTTTATCCGGGGACTTGAAACTGAGGCATGCGAATTGGAATTCGATGTCGTTTTTGCCGGGGGGAATTCTAACTCCGTTGACCGCCAAGATGGGTTCACGTTCGACAAGAACGTTTTCAATGATGACGTTGGGAATTGTCGTATTCATTGGGAGCGAACGTGGGTCTACCATGACAATGCCCATAATGGTCGGGAACCATAGCTTCCCGTCCTGTGTCTTCCAGCCCGCCGGTTGAACGCCTCCGTTGCACTCGCTGTCTTTCATCCCATCGGCTTCGTTATACGGTTTGCAGACGAACGACCCGGCACCCGCATCGGCGACTCTGTTCAATTCGCTTAGGCTGATGCTGAATACACCGTTATTAGAGCTCATCCAGAGATTGCCAAGACCATCGTCCAAGATTTCGTAGACTGTATTATCGAACAATCCATGCGCTTTCGTTAAAGTCACAATCTTGCCGTCCTGTATTCTTCGCAGACCTTCTCCGATACTCGCAACCCAGAGAACACCTTCAGCATCTTCATAGACAGGCCCTAATCTTTTTGGTAAGGAGTCTTGAGAAACAATCACAGCCGTAAAAACTCCTCCGCTCAATTTCATAAGGCCGTCGTGCGTCCCAATCCATAGCGTGCCGTTTCTATCTTCTTTTAGAGTTTTGATATTCTCAGTAAACATTCCATCCTTTTTGCCAAAAACCTCGAATGAATTATTGGCAAATCTGTACAGCCCGTTCCTTGCAGCTATCCAGATGTTCCCGTTGCCCGCCTTGTAAATGGCTCGAACACTTTCAGCCGTATCCCCTCGGAGGCTTATTGTCTGAAGAATTCCGTTGCGGAATCTATACAGTCCCTTTAAGGTTCCTACCCAGAGTCCTGTCGCGGGGTCGTGGAGGATGGTATGAACCGGTAGGTTGGCAATTCTTTCGAATCCGCGCTGTGCGACGAATCGCCCTTTCTCGAACTTGAGCACCTGACCTGCCGCATTGCCAGCCCAGAGGGAGTTGCGTTCGTCCTCTGATACCGTATAAACCAGGTTTTCATTCGGGGTCTTTCCAGTTAAATAGGTAATGAATTTCCCTCTTGAAAGAGCATTCAGTCCGCCGCCAAACGTCCCGACCCAGAGAGTTCCTTCGCTATCTTCATATATCGAACGGATGTCGTCGCCCAACAAGCCGTCTGCGGACGTAAACTGCGTTATTGTTTTTTCCACCATCCTCACTAACCCATTCATGGTTGCAACCCATAGGGTTCCCTCACGGTCGCGCAGAATCCTCCAATTGACGTCACTAAAAGGTCCCTGCAACAGTGAGGGTTTCATTTTGGTAGAATCGCCCAGATGGATAATGCCTTGGCGAGCCAGCCCTGCCAAAAACGACCCGTCTTGTTCGACCCAGAGCGCCCTGATGATGCCGGTCTTAGTTTCACGGGCGGGGTACAATTGCACCGTGCCATCACGATATATATAGAGTCCATTCCTGGTGCCTATAAGTATTGCTCCATTTTTCATTTCGGCAAGTGTAATGATAAAACTATCCTGCCATTCTGCCGTGACCTTAACAATAACACCATTTTCAAAAAAACAAAGCCCCCAATCCGTAGCTATCCATAGACGGAGTTTCGAATCTTCCATCAGGTACTGAATGCTGTTGCCAGGAAGCCCGTTTTCAGTCGTGTAATTGACAAATGTTCCATTCTTGAACGATGATAAGCCTGCGGGTGTTGCAAGCCACAACGTGCTGTCCTTCGATTCACAAAGTTTCCAGACAATATTGTTGCTAATAGCAGAATTATCCTTGTTGAACACCGTAAACTCAAAGCCGTTGAATCGGGCAAGCCCTTCTTCGGTTCCGAGCCAGAGGTATTTATCCTGAGTTTGAATAACAGCATGGACGGAGTTTTGAGGGAGGCCGTTCTTCTTCTTCCATACGCGGTGGGAATACTGGCTGATGTCCGGCAAGGGGTCGAGACCGGTATTCTGCGCCCATAGCGGGGGCGCGTGGAGCAATACAGTACAAAGCCCTATCAGGGCTATGAAATGTTTTCGCGTCACGTCTAATTTGAATGTTTTCACAATTACTCGCTCGTTATTTGTCCTCAATAAATATCTATATTGCCCGCATGAATGTCAACGTACGGTTCAATAAAAAAGCCCTTGGGAAATCAAGGGCTTTAATGTTATGGGGAAAGAAATACTACCAAAATATGACCAAATGAAAAACTTCTCAAATGTGATCGCAAGTATTTAATAGATTGCGGCAATCCTCATAACGTTCGTTCCTCAGATGCGAGCCGTGCGTGCTGTGCGACGGCATCCACGTCGTTGGATCATTAAGCTTCTTGCGTTCTGTAACTCTTCTCTCGGCGAATTTGGGCAAGCTTGAAGAAAGCCAGTAGTGTCCCCAACACGAAGATGATTGCCAATACGGCGGCTACCAAGAAAGCCGGGTACATTCCTTCCTCGAGTACACTTGAAGCAAGTAGTTCTTGAAATGTTTCAAGGTTCAGAAAGGCCCAGAGCCAGACAATTCCATTCACTAACGTATGGAACACAATCCCGGGCATGATTGAACCGGATAGGTATGCAAGGAAGCCCCAGCCCAATGCACCGACAAGGAAAACGGGAAGAGCGATAATCCCAGGAAAATGGATGATTGAGAATACTATTGCCACAATCCCTATTGCCGGGATAGAACCATATTTTTCTTCGATTGGCACTTGCATATATCCCCTGAATGCAGATTCTTCGACCACGCCTGCAACGGCGGCACCCATCATCAAGAGCGGAACTGCCATCCAAGGTGAGTATGTACTAAGAAGCGAAAACTCTGCGAGTCGAGAAGAGTGTGTAGGAACAAGCATCCAACCTACCGCCGTTATCGTCATTAAGCCACACGCAAGGAAGCCGCCGCTAATGCCGCTCCAAACGAGGAGACGACCGCGAATTATGTTTGCCCGTAAATAACGTCTCCGCACATCTGAGGTTGACTTCGGCCAGCACTTACCGCGTAGATACATCAGCAATAAAAAAAGGTAAGCAATCATAACTGCGGCAGCCCAGGGGACAGACGAAGCAAACTTGAGATTTGCAGACGCTAATGCTGACCATGGAACAATGCCGATGGCGAGTATGATAAATCCGATGACCATTGCGCGTAAGATGAGACGCAGAAATGCCCAACTCTTCTGAATAGTCTGATTCATCGAATTCTCCTCATTGTTGCATAGCGGCAATTGCGCCTAACTCGGTGTATAACCCAGTACTGCGTTTTATTTCCTATATGAATTTAATTCTCCGCGATTTGTCTTCTGCCGTGCTCTAACGCAATACAAGTCGTCATTGAGGCTGAGAAGACTTTTTATTCAGATTAAGTTGCCGAAGATTTGCGACGATTTCAGACGGTTCGGGCCACGTCTTCGGATTCACATCAACATAGGCATGAATAATTCTACCCGCTTTATTAACAATATAGATCGAGGACATGATCATGGCTGGCTGTTCCATATCGTTTTCCTT
>DATCJD010000042.1:0-5713 GCA_036507435.1 Bacteroidota bacterium | reverse complement strand
GGAATTCAAAATTGACCGTTTTCATCTCTTCGCCCACTTCGACTTGCTTGGGCTGATTCAACTTCGTATATTTCACCGTGCAGCCAAGATGTGTGCAGGCTCCAGAGATTGCGTAATACGATTTGCCTTCTTTGAACACGTACAGCCGCTGATCCTCCAAAAACGTTACCCCTTCCGCCAACGAAGACGGCGGACCGATTTTAAACCGGCGCGGCTGTTCGTACAAAACATTCGGTACAAGGGAACGTACCGATTGATACGCAAACCCAACCAGGCTCGTCAGTAACCCCACTAACCCTATTTGCTGCAAAAACGTACGGCGCGTTTCGATTTTTACAGTGTGTGGTCCCTGTTGGTCTGGCTTACGTGCTTTGCGAAAAAGTCTCATAGTCTTCTCGTCGTTTCCAGTTTCAGGTTTCTCGTTTATATCCTGCAACTTATCCCTTAGACCGCTTCCCTTTGTTCATAGTAAAATAGTTCCATTGTCATTGCGTCTGTTGGACAGCGCATCGCGCACAGGCCGCAACGAATGCAAGTCTCATCGTCTTTCAGCATGGCACTCGCAGGCTGGAGTGGGTTGATTTGGTAGTGTTCAATCAACTGTGCCTTTGTTGCTTCATCGACATCAAGCTGTGCCAACGGCACTAGCTTGAGGCAATACTCCGGGCAAACATCCACACACCGGTTACACATCACACACTTTTCGGCATCGTAAATCGTCTGGATGTGACAGGAAAGACAGCGCTCCGCCTGGCGTATCGCTTGCTCTTCCGTATAGCCTGCCTCAACCTCGGAAATTCCTGTGCGGCGATTGAGGTCGATAGTTGGAGGAGCCTCGCGGGGAAGCTGCTCATAATCTTCAGGCCGTGTGAAACGCCGCGTGGGGATTTTTTCAATTTCGAGATTGTAGTAGGTTTCCGGCTTTTGTTTGCGAAGATATTCATCAATGGAGAGTGCGGCGCGTTTCCCGTTTGCCACCGCATCGATGATGTTACGCGGACCGAAGGCAACGTCACCGCCGGCATAGATACCCGGCGCAGTGGTTGCCAGTGTTTCCTTTTCAATCTTAATGAACCGACCGGGCGTCAACTCCACGCCGTCGGTGTTCTTGAGAAAGTTCAGGTCGGCTTGCTGCCCGATTGCAAGAATGACTGAGTCCGCTTCGAACCGCTCCACGACTGTTTCATCGTACACTGGGTTGAACGTGCCATGTTCATCATACGTCCGCTTCACACCGATGAATTCAATCGCCGTCAGCTTTCCATTTTCGCCGATGAACCTCTTCGGACCGCGCTGCGGGTGGAAAACGACCCCCTCATGCTTCGCCTCTTCAAACTCTTCATTTCCTTGTGCAGTCCGCAAGACCGGCATTTCTTCGAACGACTCAAGACTTGCGATATGAACCTCTTCTGCCCCACTTCGCATAGCTACACGCGCAGCATCCACTGCTGAGTGAATGTCGGCCTGCTCTGTCTCAAGTCCGCCACGTAGTGCAGTCCGCGCGGCATCAAACGCTACAAACCCGCCGCCGATGACGAGCACTCTCTTCCCAAGATTCACCCGATAGCCATTGTTGATGTTGATCAGGTAATCTATTGCTTTTACTACTCCATCCAGGTTGGAACCTTCAATAGTAAGATCACGACCCTTTTGCACTCCGACCGAAAGAAAGACCGCTTCGTAGCCTTGTTTCTTGAGTTCGTGTAAACCGAAACTATCTGTGAGTGGTGTGTTGGTGCGGATTTCGACGCCAAGAGATTTGATTTTGTCGATTTCCTTATCAATGAGCGAACGCGAGAGGCGATATTCAGGTATGCCATGCCGAAGCATCCCTCCGGCGACCGGTGTAGCCTCAAAGATAGTAACATTGTACCCCATCAACGCGAGGTCGTGCGCACAAGAAAGCCCGGCTGGTCCCGAACCAATGACTGCTACTTTTGCATCCTTTGCTATGCCCTTACGCGCCTCCACCTGCATCGGCAAATGCCAGAGCCACTTGTTTCCGGGGTCGGTCGTGCCTTCAAACAACGCATCCTGAGTATCCGGTTCGACAGATTCCACGCCGTACTTGTCTGTCACATAACGTTTTAGTGCGCGTATCGAAACCGGGGCGTCTATCTTACCACGACGGCACCAATCCTCGCAGGGCGCAGCGCATACACGTCCGCACACACTGGCAAAAGGATTCGGAGAGCGTGCCGTCAAATAAGCCTCTTCATACTTCTGCTCTGCTATCAATTGGACATACCGCCCCGCATCCGTATGAATTGGACAGCCAATCTGGCAAGGAACGAGATTCTTCCAAAACTCAATATCGGGTATTTTTACAGCGTATAGTTCGGACATGTTCCTCCAGAAACAACGTCAGTTTTAGTACAACTCTTATGCCACAAGCAGACTTTTTTATCTCCATAATAGGGCGTTAAAAAACTCCTGTGTAATTATCACAACGCTTTTTTTTCATCTATGCGAAAGTCAAATGAGCTTCTTCTCATTTGTAAGAATTTCCCCACTCCCATGTCTGTCCAAATAACATATAACATGATCATCTTCCGACACATTGAACGTCGAGTTCTCCAGAGCAATACTGTGCCTCTAGTTTGATTTTCTCGCCAACAAAACTAGGTCTTTTGACGTCTCAGGGTGAAACTCGTCCATTGAAATGCTGCCATACGATTTAATATCGTCGAATCCTGCTTTCTGCAGTATCGAGGTCAACTCTGCCTGCCGCAACGGTCGAAGCTCTACGGATTGAAGATGTTGTTCGAGAGCTGACCGTACCTTCTCGATTGTAAGGATGTTAAAAACTATTTTCTCGCCAATGTAATCATAGAAGCGAACGTAAGTTTTGCCGTTTACTTCCTTAATACTCTGCACACGCTCTTGATGAGCAAGAATCCGGTCATAGTTTAAATTTTGGACAAAGAGGACTTTTCTCGGTCCAAGCGCAAGAGAAAAGTTTAGTATTGCCGCCTTCAGTTCCTCCCGAGTCAAAAGATGCGGAAGCGTATTCCCAAGACAAAAAATGGCATCGAACTGTCTATGAGGCATTGGGGTCTCAAGGCTCGCTTTACGAAAATCAATAGAGAGGGTTAATTCTTGTGCGTGTTGTTTTGCACATACCAACATTCCCTGCGAGCGGTCAATCGCTTTCACGCGTACGCCTAATTGAGCAAGCAATAGAGCATGGAAACCCGTGCCACAGCCGACATCCAACGCGGTGTGGATCTTAAATTTTTCAACCAACAGCCGGAAAAAAGGTTTTTCCTTAATAAATCGTTTTGAAAACCCCGTCATGACATCATAATCCGCTGCAAGCCCGTTGTAAAACTGTTCTACTCCGCCGTGTTCCTGAAGTTCAACTAGTGTTGTCATAGTAAAGTCCTTCGCGTATCGACCAAACTGACCATCTTTCATAATCAGACTATTTAATCCGAAATAGGTATAAAAAATTTTAATCGAAAAACTGGCGATACTCCGGCTTCTTCATTTCTTTCGCCATCTGAGCAATATTTTTGTTAACCAGCATCTCGAAAATCTGCTCTCTCATAACACCCCACTTATTATGTACCGCACAGGGGTTTTTACCCGAACACTCCGAGAAACCGAGTATACATTTGTTTGTGAAATCAACCCCGTCTATAGCTTCTACAATGTGAAACAGCGTGATATCTTTCGCCGACATCCCGAGTGCGAACCCGCCCGATTGACCTTTCTGCGAAGACAAAAGTCCCTTATAAGTAAGATTCTGTAGAATTTTCGCCAGAAAATGGTATGGGATATTTAGCCTCTTTGTTAATTCTTTTATTGATGTCATTGTTCCTGCGGGCTTCAACGCAAGATACATGACAGCCTGTAGCGCATATTCACATTGACGACTAAAAAGGATGCTCATATTCTATTTCAGACTAATTTGTCTTAAATTAAAATTATTTCAGGATAATGTCAAGAAAAAAATCTTTTAAGTAAGTCTAATATTTCCGGGACTAACCCCTATTACGATATATTTTTGGGGTTCCTGTTTCTACCCTTCCTGACTCGTATGAACATAAAGTGCCTGATTTTTCAAAGTATTTTAATGCGTGTGAGGAGCTTTTCAAGCTGTGGCCACTATTGGCAGGATCTAATATGTTACAAGAAAAAGCCCCGACGAATTTTGGGCTTTCTTCCTCAACAACCAACTACATAAACCAAAACGTTACTAATTCATTTGGCGGTCAGAATGGAACTTCGTGCTCAATAAATTGCTCCCGTGTACGAAGCGAATAGTTGTTAAGTAACTGCCGAACAATCAGAATGTTTGAGTTCGTAAACCCGCGTCACATCCCTTTTTTTTAGAAAAATGTAGCAACTACGTGGACAATTGTTGAAACCCTCCCAATTTCTCCCTATCATACACTGTCAGCGCACCCGTAGCCAATCCACCAAATGAACGGCGGATTTCGCTTCGTGTGCTTTCGCACCCGTAGCTCAACTGGATAGAGCATCTGCCTTCGGAGCAGAGGGTTGGGGGTTCGAGTCCCTCCGGGTGTACGAACACGAGGTCCCGCCGTGCGGCGGGATTCTCAATTTCGCAATCCACTCATACAAAACATTCGTGGGCGAAATTGGTAGTTGGGGGTTCTCTCCCGTAGGGACTTTGCCATTGGGACACCTACGGTGGAGTCCCTCCGGGTGTACAAAAAACATCCCGCCTTGAGGCGGGATGTTCGTTTTTCGCGTCTCTACTAATCTTGTTGACGTTGAGCGGGAATACTTTCCTTTCCATCAGATGTATATACCGTAAAGAGATGCTCGATTTCTGAGAGACCGCCTTCCACAAAGTACGGCACGCCGTCTCCGAATGAATGGAGAATAACGACGGCGTTGACGTTCGCATCCTTTTCAGAAGCCTGCCGAAGCCGTTCTGCCATTCCTTTGTTGACGGTTGAGATCGCTTTATAGAGTTCCACCAATTTCTTTAAATCCCAATCCGGTTGTTTCCCTTGCCGCATCAAAAAAAATTGAGCGGTCAGGTACATCGTCACCGAGCGGTAGAATGTCTCGAGGGTGGTGGCAAACGGCAGGTGGAATTGCGCCATAGGCCTCAGCTTATCCATAATCGGGCAATCGCTGGTCACCATGTAGACCCCGATGATCGAACTCAGGCTCTTCTGCAGAGTCGTATCTTTGCTGTAGGTACGCTCTTTGGTAACAACGGAAACATGGACAGGCTCAAATGAACTGTAGGAGTGGAATGTTTCGACAACACTGGCAAGATTCAAAGCAACGGGGCAATACTCGACATCATCGCTAAGCGGGCAATTCTCGCATTGGTTGAATTTCAATTTTGCCCAGTCCGGCTTGGGGTCGGGTGATTGCTGAACCGCCCTCAATGTTGCCGGGTCAAGCTCGATGCCGAAGTGTTGTTCGGCGCCCGAGGCAAATTTGAATGTATACCCGAACCGTATCGGTTTAGGGGTTGGCTCTGCCATGACTGCCCTTCAGCAATGCTTTGGGAGATTGTTCCATAGCGCCAGTGTGAAATGCCAATGCGTCCGGCTCGACATCAGTGCGCCGCCCGTTCCAGATCACTTAGAAGAGCCTCTTGCTTCATATCCTCGTCCAATGACTGAATTCTGGAGATCATCTTTTCACACAGCATCATGCTATTCGCCAGCTCTTCTTTTTGTTCAGCGGTGAGTTTCGACTGCGATGATTTTTGGACGCGCAT
>DATCJD010000041.1:0-2950 GCA_036507435.1 Bacteroidota bacterium | reverse complement strand
CGCGTTGGACTTCTTCTATCGTGGTAATACCGGCAAGAGCTTTGCTTATCCCGTCGAAGAACATATCGTGAAAATTATTCGCCATGGCGAGGTTGCGTAGTTTGGTAGTCGTGACTTCGCCGTAGATCACATCGCGCATTTCTTCCGTGAGCACAAGAATTTCATGGATGGCAATCCTGCCTTTATATCCTACTCCACCGCAGAACGAACACCCTTTACCACGAAACAACGTAATATCCTCCGGCACATTGGCGAGACCGACACTTTGCAGAGCTGACCTGTCGGGTTTGTATTCCACTTTACATCGTTCACAATTTTTCCGCACAAGTCGCTGGGCAAGTACTCCGATAACGGACGCGCTCACCCAAAACGAAGCGATACCGATGTTCACTAGACGTGAGATAGCGCCGATGGCGTCGTTGGTGTGGAGCGTACTTAAGACCAAATGCCCCGTGAGCGCCGCTTCGGTTGCAATGATGCCAGTTTCGGCGTCGCGTATTTCCCCCACTAAGATCACGTCCGGGTCCTGGCGCAAAATTGCCCGCAAAACAGATGCAAAGGTTAAGCCCCGGTCTGCTTGAACTTGTACTTGGTTAATCAGAGGGAGTTTATACTCTACCGGATTTTCCACGGTAGTGATATTCCGCTCGATGCTTTTCATTTCATTCAGCGCCGAATACAGGGTTGTTGTTTTCCCGCTTCCCGTCGGACCCGTCACCAGAATAATGCCGTTGGGGAGCCGTGTCAGCGTCCGCACTATTTCTAAATTTTTCTCTGAAAATCCAAGGTTTTCCAGGCTGGCGATCATCGTCGTTTTGCCGAGTAACCGCATGACAATTTTTTCGCCCAGTAACAACGGGAGGCTGTTGACGCGCACGTCAAACTCGCGATCGGCGACTTTCAAGGTGAGGCGGCCGTCTTGCGGCATGGAACGTTCAAACATATCCATGCCTGAGCGAGCTTTGATCACAGAAATAATTCCTTTATGATACGCGATCGGCAAGGAAAGCACACGTTGCAGTACGCCGTCGATACGCAAGCGAATCATCAACTCTTCTTCCGTTGGTTCGATATGGATATCGCTGGCTCCGGATTTTGCCGCTCGAAGCAATACTTCGTCCACTAATTGCGCTATGGTGGCATCGGATTCTTTCTCAGGCACTGCCGCTGTGGCGCTGGCAGGTGATTTGCGGATGTCTAATTTTTCTAAATTGACGGTCGAGTCGACTCGCTGAACTTTATCAATCGCGCCGCGGTATTTCTTTAGTGCCGCTTCGAAATCCGAGACTGACGTAATAACCGGAATAACTTGATAGCCTGTGAGGCGCTGTAAATCGGTGCGAAGCTGTTTCGTCGGTGGGTCGATAAATGCCATCGTCAGTTCCAGTCCCATGCGAAAAACAGGTACGGCGCGGTTGTGAAGAATCTCATCTTCCGTCAACACCTGAGTAGGCGCCGTTTCAATTTCATTGACTATCGGCATCCTCGCGAACCCAAACTCCTTGCAGATTGCTTCGACAATGGTATCTTCAGAAAGACCGAATTGTTCGATAAGCCCGCGCGCCAATCCTTTGTCGCTGATTGAATTCTCCAGCAAAGAATTTTTCGCGCGAACAAGTTCTCCTTGCAAGAGACCTTGCGTGATCAGCCTGTCTAACAGTCGTTGGTTTTCTGCGGTCATCCTGCGTTATCCAAAAAGTTCGTCAATGTCGGTTTGAGAAATGGTTTCTGCTGTTTTTTGCCCCGGCTTCAGACGCATTCTGAGCAGTAGCAATTCATCGACTTCTGTCGCCGTATATTGGCGTGGGGCGCCGGGAACAGCCTCGGGAGTTATTTCGCCTTTCAGGGAAGGAATGAGAGCAAGCCCGCAAGTGCCGCAAAATTTGTCGTCGTACGGATTGACCGTGCCGCACCGGTCGCAATGCCTTCCGAGCGGCGCGCCGCACGAGCGGCAGAACTTGCGAATATCATCGTTGGGCGTCGTGCACCGTATACAGTCCATTGCGTTCTACCTTATGTTGAACGTTGTTCGAGAGTCGCGAGAGCCTTCTGAAGCGTTTCATCGAATTTATTGTCTTCAAACGGTTTGAGCAAATAGAAATTTGCCCCTGCCAGTTTAAATTCCAGAACCTTCTCCCGGCCGGAAAGCGAGGTGGTCATAATGATAATCGTCTCTGGGTCTGTTTTCTTTATTTCACGAAGCACCGTTAGCCCGTCCATCTCGGGCATGATCCCGTCTAAGAATACGATCTGAGGATGTTGCACTTTGAATTTCGCTAAACCCAGCGCGCCGTTTTCCGCCGATTCGACTTTCTCAAATCCCCGGTTCTTTAGGAGCCTTGCTAACAGGATCCTCATGTGGGGCGAGTCGTCGATGATAAGAATAGAGTGTGTTTTATTCATGGTCTGGATAGTATGGACCTTTCAAGAAGCTAAAATCCGTTGAGAGTTGCAACTAACTTTCTGGGGTCTCGGAGTAATAAAAAACCCGACTGTCAACCGCAGACAGCCGGGATTTGAAGGAGGCACAATTCTCTACACATGTAACTCGTCCGGCTTAAGGTATCTTGCAAGACTTTATGCAGGGTTTCCGGCGCGATCGGTTTGTTAATCACCGCGTCGGCACCAGCAAGGAGAAGGGCGCTCTTACTCGCCGCAGAATCCTCACCCGTTATCACAATAACCGGTATAGAACGCACCGCTTCTATTTTTTTACACGCATTGATAAATTCAAACCCGTCCATCTCCGGCATAGCATAGTCAGAAATGATAACAGTAGGGTGAAATGTTTGAGTTAATTCTAGTGCTTCTTTACCATCCTTGGCACACATAATAGTTGCCGACGGGAACACGCGTTTCACGTAGCGTGAGTGGACAACCCTCGTCATACTCTCGTCATCAACGATAAGAATTTTAAGTCTCTCCGCTGCCGAGTATTTCGGGAACTGAA
>DATCJD010000040.1:0-3402 GCA_036507435.1 Bacteroidota bacterium | reverse complement strand
CGCGTTGGACTTCTTCTATCGTGGTAATACCGGCAAGAGCTTTGCTTATCCCGTCGAAGAACATATCGTGAAAATTATTCGCCATGGCGAGGTTGCGTAGTTTGGTAGTCGTGACTTCGCCGTAGATCACATCGCGCATTTTTTCCGTGAGCACAAGAATTTCATGGATGGCAATCCTGCCTTTATACCCAACGCCACCGCAGAACGAACACCCTACAGGATTTTCAACGCTCGTGATATTCCGCTCAATACTTTTTATTTCATTCAATGCCGAATACAGAGTTGTGGTTTTCCCGCTTCCCTTCGGACCCGTCACCAGAATAATGCCCAAACTGAATGAGGCATTTACTTATCGACTGCTAAACCAGCGCGAAGCTTGTAAAAGTATTGAAAGGTCATCGTGACAACGCCGAGCGAAAGCACGATGAGGATGATGTCTGTAATCGCCAGCGCCCACTGCGCGCGCTCGATATAGCGGGCGAGCAAGAGGAAAAGTGAAGCAATCGTTGTTATTACCATGAATGCGGCAGGTATGGCGGTGAAATACGCTTTGCGTGATTTTTGCACTAACCATGCGGTGACAGCAATGAGTGCGAGCGCGGCGAGTAACTGGTTGGCAGTGCCGAAGATGGGCCAAATCGTTTGATAGGCATTTGTGAACCCGAACAACATCATCAACCCGACGGCAAGGGCGCTGTTAAAAGCTTTATTCAGAAACAGAGCCGGCACCTTGTTAAACACTGTTGCCCATAGCTCCTCGAAGAGATAACGCTCCAGCCGTATGATCGTGTCGATCGTTGTGATGACGAACCCCTCAAGAACGAGAATGCCGAAAATGGTTCCGTAAATCGTCGGGATGCCCAGTCCTTGGTCGAGTGTCTTTCCGACGGACAACGCAAACGCGAGGGGCGCATTTCCGGCAAGAAGGTTTCCCGCGGCGTCCGTCGGCCAGACGAGCGAGCGGTACTCCGCGAAACCCAATCCGCCGACGATACAGAGCGTAACAAGAATACCAAGAAATGCCTCTAACAACATCCCGCCATATCCGATGACCGTTGCGTGCCTTTCATTTGCAAGTTGTTTAGAAGTCGTGCCGCTTGCAATCAGACTGTGCGCGCCGGAACACGCGCCGCAAGCTATCGTCACGAACAGGAAGGGCCACGCCCAGCCTAACGCGGACATGCTGTCCGCCCCGAGGTTAAACGCTGGCGCATCAATCATAACTCCCTGGAAGCCGCTCAAGAGGACGCCGAAAAACATCGCAATCAACCCGATATACAAGAAATGCACGTTGATAAAATCTCTCGGCTGTAACACCAGCCACACTGGAAACCATGCGGCGAATATCATATAGATACTGAGGATCAGCATCCACGTCATTGGGTCTAATGTAACAGGCATTTGAAATCCGACGACAACGGAAATAACGGTGATACCGACCGCCAGCGCGCTCATCGAAACGATATTCATGTTCTTCCGGTAAAGCAGGTAACCGACAAACGGGGCGAGCAAGGTAATAATGACAACCGAGGTGGACGCGATACCGCCAAGTCTTGCATAGTGCTGGCCGTCTATAACGTCGGTTCGAATCATCGTCTGGTCGAGCGGCAGGTTAAGTCCTTCAAGGTGGTATGTAGAGGTCAACGCGACAGCCGCAAGCTGGAGAAATGCCGCCGTAACGAGTATCGAGAGCAGAATAGCAAAAGCCACAAAAAATAAAAATCCTTTTTTGCCGAGTGTTTTGCGCGCAATCTCGGCGATGGATTTTCCCCCTTCACGCGCGCTGACAAAAAGAACGCTGAAATCATGTACAGCGCCGATAAAAATGACACCGAGAATGATCCAGAGCCACGTGGGAACAACGCCGTAGAACACGGCAAGCGTCGGCCCGACGATGGGTCCTGCCGCCGCAATGGACGCATAGTGATGTCCGAAAAGAATCGCAGGCCTGGTGGGCACATAATCTACGCCATCATTGATGCGGGTGGCGGGTGTCGGATGGTCTGCATCAATGCCGATGAGACGGCTCACCTTTCGTCCATACCACCAATATCCAAGACCCAATGCGGCTAACGATACCAGAAGCAAGAAAGCAAGGTTCATCGGCGTGTCGTCTTCCGTCAAGTGAAACAGAGTGATTTACACAATGTCCTGTGAAAAAATTAACTCGACTTTCCCCGCCTTCATCTCATCGAACGCCTTTCGGTCGTCACCCGGATTCACGTTGACAGCCGCGACAGCATCCTGCACCACGTATGTCTTGAAACCCTGCTTCACGGCGTCAAGCGCCGAAGCGCGCACGCAGTAATCCGTTGCAAGCCCGACAACATATAGGTCCGTGACACCCTTCTCTTTAAGGAATTTCACCAGGTCGAGATTCGTCGCCTCAAAAGCAGAATAGCCGTCGTCCGTATTTCCGGTTCCTTTGAGGAACACCTGTTGAATATTCACCGAATTCAAGGCCGCGTGAAATTCTGCTCCCCGTGTATTGTGTACACAATGCACAGGCCATTTTTGGAAATGCACCGTCTGGTGCGGGTGCCAGTCTTTGGACGCTACGACTACTGGAAATTTTTCTAAGAGCGCGTTTATCACTGGAACGACAGCGTCTCCTTGCGGCACAGCCAACGAACCGCCAGGACAAAAATCATTTTGCACATCGACGACCAATAACGCCTTCATCTTACTTGCCGCCCCCTTGTCCGATCGTTTTTTGAATGTCTTCCATCATCTTCGAGCGTAGATTCATCAGCTTCTGGCTAATACCGACTTTATACACGTGCGGGAACTCGAACCGGCGGTGCTCCGGCGAGAACCGGTTGAGCTGATCCTTCGCGTAGGCGATTATCTCCTTGAGCGGTATCGCACCGTTGACGGGCTTTCCGTGCTCCATCACTTTTTGCAGAAGCGGTTCGACTTTGAGCTTTTCTATACTGCTTTTTTGCTCAGGATAGAACGGATGGAAAATGTGGCCGACGGATTGTTCGTCGTCTAACACAACGGCGTCGGCATAAAATTTATTCGCGCCGTCCACTAATCGTAATATTTTTTTTAAGCCGGGCAGTGTGGTTTTTGTGAAATTTTCAGAAAATTTCAAGCGCGGCTTGTTGTCGTATACGCTCAGCTTGTATACGCCGTCAAGCGCCGGGGACGTTCTCCCGGTCGCCAAATGCGTGCCGACGCCGAACATGTCAATGGGCGCGCCTTGTTGGACGATACTACGGATGACGTATTCATCCAATTGGTTGGAAACGACAATTTTCACATTCTGCAAACCCGCCGCATCCAGCATGACACGGGCATGTTTGGCAAGATACGCAAGGTCGCCGCTATCCAGGCGAATTGCCAGTAAGTGGTTACCTCTCTGCTCCAATTCCTTCGCGACTAGGATCGCATTCGGTA
>DATCJD010000039.1:0-4592 GCA_036507435.1 Bacteroidota bacterium | reverse complement strand
ACAAAATGTCCGGTAGAATATATTTCCGACCCCCACACAATAAACTTAATAGTTTTCTTCGGGGGTGAAATAGATTTTGTTGAAATCAGCTTCTGCAATGCTCGAGCAACTTCAACAACTCCTGCCGTGCCCGAAGCATTGTCATCCGCACCGGGTCCGCCGGAGTCTGAATCGCCATGAGCACACACAATATAGTACTGGTCACTCTCGCCTTTCAGTGTTGCCACAACCGTCTTCGGCTTCCTGCGCGCTATCGTCGTTTCCGTCATAAACGAAAGGACAATCGGTGTTCCTTTCTGCAATTCCGACTTCAAGCCAGCGCCGTTTTTATACGAGAGGTTGAAAACGGGAATCGGATTATCAGATACCGACCTTAACGAGGAAATGAACGCCGCATCGGTATATTTCCCTTGCGTTGCCGGCGCGTACGTGAGAATGCATACCGCCCCCGCCTTTACGTAGGCATTATAGAGCTCCGAACTAATGCGTTTTTCAGTCAATACGATTGAACCACCGTATGCGTTCTCCTGCGATAATTCGGCAGACAAAAGATTCGCTCGTTGTAGTTTAACGCTTGGAGAGTATCCCGCGAGCCATTCATTCTGAATATATTCTCGCAACGCCGACGGCTCTTCGACCGCGAGAGACCACCGGTCGTGTTCAAAAGACAGCAATTCAGGGTCTTCTACAATTTCCGTTTGAAGCCCGGCATCGCGAAATTGTTGCGCGAGGTATTCGGCGCTTTGGTCGCCACGCACAGTGCCGCCCATTCTCGGAGCGAATTTCACAAGGTCGCGCACCATTGTTTGCAAGTTGGATTGCGAAACGGCTGAGGCGAATTCGAGTTCGGATGTGTTCTGAGCACACAGTGAAAACGAAAATCCGAAGAGCAGTACAACAAAAATATTTTTCATAGAGGAGAATGAGAACTGGTACCATATAGCCGTACATACATAAGGGTCGTTCTTTGCCAAAGAGAACGACCCTTGTGTCATGTTAGAACATTTTTTAGAAACCCTTTACCTTCGCGGCTTTGTCATACGTGAGGGAAACCACCAGCCAGCCTATAGCAGTCACAACGACCAAATTCGCCCACGCCGGCATACCAAACATGCTTGATGCGGCAACCGTTGTGTGCGAGCTTACCATTGTCCAGATGAGCGGCACGGACAGGTAGGTATTATGCCGTGAACGCTGACCCGCAAGAGCCACGACAGCGGCATCCGGAGCGGTTCCTTCTTTGATGGCGGCGATAATCTTCTTTTGGGCGGGCCAAATACGCATCCATACATTTGCCGCCATGATTGTGCCGAATAACGCTCCTACATGTATATAATACGCCCGGTAACTGAATTGCGCCCAATCCGCCATGAGATAGACTATGACCGCAATGAGGACAAATCCGACTGCGCCGAAGACCCGAATGTCTTTCCCAAGGCTCTTGGCAAGCATATCATAGATGCCGAAGAAAAGAAATACGACGGCGAGCATCACGTAACTTCCGGTACTCCAGGTAACGCCCTGGTCGAACATGATGCCGCCCATGTAAAAAACCATACCCAATAAGAGTAAGCCGGTAACCCACGTGTACGCCGCGCCCCAACGGAAGAAATACAGCGAACGCGGCATCAGTTCGGGCACGACTTTTTTCTTGGTCTCGCCATCCATCGTCACCGCAAAACTCGCGTTCACGAAGTTAAACCAGTAGAGTATTCCGATCCACAAAATTCCCGCGGCGATATGGAGCCAGCGAAAGGTAACGCTCAGTAGTTCATTCCAATCCATAATTCCTCCTGAATATATACGCGTAGAAAAACGGTGCGAGAAGAGTACAGGACATCATTAAACCATATTCAATTGAAGCTTTGCCGCTTCGCTCATCATATTCGGCGTCCACGGCGGGTCGAACGTTAACTCCACCATGACATTACGCACGCCCGGGATCTGCTGAACGCGGCGCTTCACATCTGCCGCGATCATCGGCGCGAGGCCGCAACCGGGAGCCGTCAGCGTCATATTTACAAAAATATTCGCTTCGCCCGGAATTTCATCCTCGATCTTCACTCCGTAGATTAATCCTAGCTCGACGATGTTCACCGGAATTTCGGGGTCGTAGCACTCGCGCAACGCGTCCCACACACGCGTTTCCAAATTGCTCGTCGCAACCGGCTGACCATTCGTCGGCTGTTCTACACCTAAGGTATTTTTTTCTTCCATTATTTTTTATGTTCCTGTTAGACGCCGAATGAATGTCCGCATCCGCATGTGCGGGCGGCATTCGGGTTATTGAAGACGAATCCTCTACCCTGTAAGCCATCCTGAAAATCCAGCGTTATGCCGGAGAGATAAAACAGGCTTTTCGGGTCGACGTACACCGTCAACCCTTCGAGCATGAGTGTTTCGTCGTCCTGACGAGGCTTCTCATCGAACGCCAAGACGTAGCTCATACCTGAACACCCGCCGCCCTTGACGCCGAGACGCAGTGCGTGCGTTTCAGGAATACGGTTATCCGTTTTGATTTTCCGGATTTCCTCAGCCGCGCGCGGCGTGATGATGAGTTCTTCCGTCGTTTTAGGTGCCGCTGTCGTGATAACTTCCATGAAGACCTCCTCGATAATTCTTTAACTCGAATGACAAGATAAGAAAAAAATTATTCAGTTGAAACAGGTTCTGCTTTCGCCTCCAACGCGCTTTTCATCGTGTGCCAGGCAAGGATAGCGCACTTCACACGTGCGGGAAACTCGCTCACACCTGAAAACGCCGCGAGTTTGCCTAATTCTTCAGCTTGATTCTCTCCGCTTACTTCTCCCATCACTAAATGATGAAACTGGTCGAAAAGCTTCTCGGCTTCCGCTTTCGTCTTTCCTTTCACGAGAGAGCTCATGACAGAAGCCGAAGCTTTCGAGATGGCGCATCCCGCTCCCGTGAAGCTAATATCTTTCACCACATCGCCGTCCATTTTCACATAGACCATGTAGTGGTCTCCGCACAAAGGATTATAACCCTCAACGGAACGGTCGGCGTCCTCCATCGCCCGAAAATTACGCGGGCTTTTGTTGTGGTCGAGAATAATTTCCTGATACAGCGCCTTGAGTTCCGACATCATCCGAATACCTCAATCACCCTCAGAATCCCCCGCACGAGAGCGTCCGCTTCTTCCTTCGTATTGTAAAACGCGAACGAGGCGCGGGCGGTCGCGGGCACGTTAAACCTCTGCATCACAGGCATTGCACAATGATGTCCTGTCCGGACGGCTATGCCTTCGGAATCCACAATAGTGCCGACATCGTGCGCATGAACGCCGTCGACAATAAACGAAATCACCCCGGCTTTATGTTTCGACGTCCCGATAACACGTATTCGCTTGTTGCGTGTGAGGACCTCCGTCGCATAGGCGAGCAATTCCCGCTCGTATGCTTCAACTGCATGAAAATCAAGATTGTTCAAATAGTCAACCGCCGCGCCGAAACCTACCACATCGGCAATGTTCGGCGTGCCCGCTTCAAATTTATACGGCAGGTCGTTGTAGGTCGTTTTTTCAAACGTCACCGACCTGATCATATCGCCCCCGCCTTGATACGGCGGCATCGCGTTCAACAATTTTTCTTTTCCGTACAACACACCGACGCCTGTGGGACCGAACATCTTGTGCGATGAGAACGTATAAAAATCACAATCCAAATCCCGCAAATCGACCCGCATATGCGGCATAGCTTGCGCGCCGTCTATCAGCGCCGGGATGCCCAGTTCGTGGGCAAGAGCTATCATTTCTTTTACCGGATTGACCGTTCCGAGCGCGTTAGAGACATGCGCGAACGCAACGATTTTTGTTTTTGCCGAAAGCAGTTTAGCATACTCATCAACGATGACCTCGCCATCGTCATTAATGGGAGCGACGCGAAGCGTTGCGCCGCGCTCCTCGCATAGCATTTGCCACGGAACGATATTCGAATGATGCTCGAGCACTGTAATAACGACCTCATCGCCCTTGCCGATATATTTCTTCCCGAAACTTTGCGCGACGAGGTTAACGCCTTCGGTCGTTCCTTTCACAAAGATGATTTCTCGTTCACTCGCCGCATTGATGTAGCGCGTAATTTTTTTTCGGGTTTCTTCGTATGCCTCGGTTGCAAAGCCGCTCAAGAAATGCA
This sequence comes from Bacteroidota bacterium, assembly GCA_036507435.1. GTDB lineage: Bacteria > Bacteroidota > Ignavibacteria > UBA10030 > UBA10030 > JAKEEG01. Next base: position 441 of record DATCJD010000039.1, on the reverse strand, counting down.
CGCCGCGATGCACATTGGAATTCTGCTCTTTGTAATACCGCTCGATCGCATCTATGACAGCCTTCGGTTTCTGGCTTGTCGCGGCGTTATCCAGGTACACCAACGGCTTGCCGTGCACTTGGCGATGCAGAATCGGGAAATCCTTCCTGATTCGCGCAACGTCAAACTTGCTCGTAACTGCCGGAGCCGTTATCTCTGCCGTAACGTTCATTCAGCCTCCAACTCGTGCGCGGCTTCGAGCCGCTTGTGCAATATCCTGTGCAATTCTTCGCGCAACGGCTCTACGGTAATTCGTTCTATCACATCGCTTGCAAATGCGTAGATGAGAAGATCGCGCGCCTTGTTCATCCCAATGCCGCGGGAACGCAGGTAGAACAATGCTTCTTCGTCTAATTGCCCTATCGTAGCGCCGTGCGTGCATTTGACGTCATTCGCAAAAAT
>DATCJD010000038.1:0-4159 GCA_036507435.1 Bacteroidota bacterium | reverse complement strand
GTTCGGCGCAGAAGCAATCGGTTCGCAGTCAGCTTTACTGGATGTGGAGATGATGGTGCTCGCGCTCGAAATCTACCGTCAACTGGGAATCGAGCAATTCGAGTTGAAGATCAATTCCGTCGGGTGCGAAAAATGCCGCCCGAAATATAAAGAGCTTCTCGTCGCTGAACTGACAAAGCTTCAAGACACACTTTCTCCGGAGAGCCAAACCCGCTTGAAGCAAAATCCGCTCCGCGTGTTGGATTCAAAGGACGAGAACGATATAGCGGCTACGAAGAACGTCCCACTCATGAAAGACCACCTCTGCGATGAATGTTCCGCGCATTTTACAGCCGTGAGGCAACTGCTCGATAAGCTCGGCACGAAATACTTAATTGATGGACGATTGGTGCGTGGGCTGGACTATTACACCAAGACGGCGTTCGAAATCACCAGTACCGCGTTAGGCTCGCAAGATGCTCTTGCGGGCGGCGGACGGTACGACTTACTTGTGGAAGAACTCGGCGGCAAACCGACGCCGGGCGTCGGTTTTGCCGCAGGCATCGAGCGCTTGCTGATGGTGCTGGAAAAATCCGGAAACACGCCGAAGGATGAATCCGGTCCCGTGCTGTTTTTCGTCGCACTCGACGATAATTCGCTGAGGTGGGCATTTACCGAAGCTACTACTCTGCGTGCAAAAGGGATTTCCGTAGAACTGGATTATCTCGGCAGAAGCATCAAAGCGCAGATGCGCGAGGCAAACCGCCAGCGCGCCCGGTATGTAATTGTCGTCGGCGCGAACGAACTGAAAAGCGGTAAGGCAAAATTGAAGGATATGCACAGCGGCACCGAGAAGGAAATCTCGTTACAACAGATTCAGAGTTCATTCCAAGTCTGATGGCGAACAAATCAACAGCGCAAGAGTACGTCCTGAGGATCTACCCACATCTCGAGGAACGAACAGAAAAAAAAGGCATTGTTCTTGCAGTTGAAACCGTTGAAATTTTTACCAACTTCCGGTATGACATTGTCCTTGAGGATAAACGAAACAGAAACGACATCGAACTGAAAATTATCGGACTCCACGCTCCGGCAATGCTCATGCCGGGCAAAGGTCCGGCGGTGGGCACGCGGGAGTATTTTGACCTCAACGGCATCTACTCAATCCGTATCAATAAGATGGATAAAGAGTTGAATGAGTTTAGCATCTTAATCACGCCGGAACGAATCTACATCAAAAAACATCCGGTGAACGCATTCATTACAGCGAAGATAGACGGTTTACAAGTGACAAAAATATAGTATCAGTTTACGGTTTACGAATCACGATTTACGGTTCACGATTTACGGCTCACGATTCACTACTCACGGTCTTGAAACATGTATCCAAGACTCCTTGAAATAGGTCCCTTTACCATCTACAGCTACGGCTTGATGCTCGCCGTTGGGTTCATCGTCGCGAGTTATTTGCTCAACGCTGAACTGAAACGCAAACGTCTCGACCCAGCGCTCGGCAATAATATCACGCTTCTCGCCCTTGTAGCTGGAATTGCCGGTTCAAAAATGCTCTACCTGATCGAGCATTGGTCACAATTCACCGCCGACCCTATCGGCATGGCGTTTTCGCCGTCTGGATTGACTTTTTACGGCGGATTCCTCCTTGCCGCTTTCGCCATATACGTCTATCTCAAGAAGAAAGGCATTTCCTTTTTTATCGGGGCGGACGCAATTTCTCCGAGCTTGCTGATAGGCTACGGCATTGCGCGCATCGGCTGTCATTTGGCGGGCGACGGCGATTACGGATATCCCACCACGCTCCCCTGGGGTACGGACTACTCCAACGGAACATATCCGCCATCTGCGGCATTCAGAAACTTTTCAGAAATCACCAGCCAGTATCCCAACGGCATCGTGCCGGATACGACGCCGCTTCACCCGACGCCAGTGTACGAATTCCTCATCTGTACGTTATTCTTTTCGATTCTTTGGCGCATGAGGAAAACAACGACGCCCAACGGGAAACTGTTCATGGCATATCTCGTGCTCGCGGGAATCGAACGGTTCGGCATTGAATTCCTCCGTCTCAACCCGCGCCTCGCCTTCGGGCTTTCCGAAGCGCAGTTGATCGCCTTGGTCTTGATTCTCATCGGCGCGTACGGCTGGATGCGTCTCACGAACAAACCGCAGGAACCCCAGCCGTCATGACCACGGTTGAGCTGTACGTACAGCCCGACTGCAAGCTTTGCGACGAGGCGAAGAGCATCATCAAGCGGCTAAAAAAAGAAGTACCTCTCGACGCGACACAAATTCTCCTAACAGAAGACCATCCCAAATACAAAGAGTATCTCGTGGCAGTCCCGGTTGTCGTAATCAACGGCAAACGGGAATTACTCGGCAATATCACTGAGCAAGGATTGCGCGAAGCGTTAGGGATGGCGTACAAGCTTACGCCGGTTCTCTCCGGAGCAAAATTCCTTGAGGCGTTGGGGTTTATCACGGTGTTCGTGGGACTTATCTACGGTTTCTTGGGCGATATGTGGACGGACTTGTATTTCTTTTTGTCCGGTATGGTTATTTTTGCAGTCGGGCGTGTGCTTGAAAAACGCGAAATGAAACGGCAACATGTAAAGGCGATGAATCAGTAAGTCTAACGCGAAGGCGTCCCCGCCGAGCGTTTTTACAGAATGAACCTCGACGAGACGCTCGACAGAGTCCGTCGAAGTCTGACGACCTTCGGTTTAGAAAAAGTTTACGCATGTCAAAATCCAATCAACATACCAACATCATCTTCGGGCGCCAGCCGGTGCAGGAAGCGCTAAAATCCGGCACGTCCATAGAAAAAATTGTTATCCTCTATGGCACAAAAGGTAATGCAATAGACAAGATACGCACTCTTGCGAAACAGCAGGGCGTTCCGGTTACCGAAGTGGACAAGCAGAAATTCCGCGGGTATGTCCCTCAGGGGCAAGCGGATGAATCGACCACGCAGGGCGTTATCGCGTTGGCGGCTCAAGCTTCGTTTGCAGAAATAGACGACCTGCTCGCCGCCGCGAAACAGAAAAACGAGCCGCCGTTTTTGCTTATTCTTGACGAGTTGTAGGACCCGCACAACGTCGGCGCGTTGATACGCACCGCAGAGTGCGCCGGCGTGCACGGCGTGATTGTGCTGAAGCATCACTCAGCTTCAATCGGAGAGACGGTAGCGAAGACATCTGCCGGAGCATCGCTTCACGTTCCGATAGCGCGCGTTTCTAATATCGTTCAAGCAATGGAAGAATTAAAAGAGAATGGCGTGTGGATTATCGGCACAGCGATGGAAGGCGAACGGACATACTACGAAGCCGACTACAAAGGACCCATCGCTATCGTGGTGGGCAACAAGGGGCGCGGAATTCGACGACTCGTAAAAGAGAAATGCGACTTTTTAGTGCGGATACCGCTCTACGGCAAGATCGAATCGCTCAACGCTTCCGTTGCGGGGGCGTTGGTGATGTTTGAGGCGGTGAAAGTCAGAAAGCAGAATGCAGAAGGCAGAAAGCAGTAACAACTACTCCGCATTCGCTACTCCTTCTCCTCTCCCTCCCGCATCAGCCCGTAGCGTTTCATTTTGGTGTAGAGGTGACTGCGCTGGATATCCAACGCCTCGGCGGTCTTGGAGATATTCCACTTGTACAGCTCGAGCATTTTCTTGATGAACGCCGCTTCGGCGCGCTCTTTGAACGCTTGGAACGTCCCGGACATATTCAGGAAATCCGCCGACTCGCCTTGCGTCGCCGCTCCGAAGCTTGCCAGCACATTGATATCCACTTCCGTACCGGGCGAGAGAATCACCATCCGCTCGACGGCGTTGCGCAGTTCACGCACGTTGCCGGGCCAATCCTTTTTCGCAAGTTCCAATAATGCCTGCTCGGAGATAGTTTTACGCGCTAACCCGTTGCGCGCGCAGACGTCGTCAATAAACGCACGCACGAGAACAGGTATATCATCTCTCCGCTCCCTGAGCGGCGAGACGTGGATTGGGATGACGTTGAGACGGTGGTAGAGGTCATCGCGAAAATTCCCTTTTTTATGTTCCGCGTCGAGATTTTTATTCGTCGCCGCGATCACGCGCACATCAACGGAGATAAGCTTATTGCCGCCCACGCGTTCAATTTTTCCTTCCTCCAATGCGCGCAACACT
>DATCJD010000037.1:0-5611 GCA_036507435.1 Bacteroidota bacterium | reverse complement strand
ATATCTGACTGACGGCGTTTGGACCTAGAAAGGTGTTCGTGCGGTTCAGCAGCGGGTTGCGAAGCGTGCTTTGTCTGCAGATGACTGCGAGGAAAAGCTCTCTCGAAAGAGACTACGCGGTGTACTGTTATTTGACAGGTATAAGATACGACATTTCCGTATTACTTCCTAATGAAATCGTATTCTCTTTACTGAAGCAAGTCTAAGAACAAACGACGCTTGCAATACAGCACGCTTTGCCAGATATTATGATGAAACCGGCTGATTGTCCTACTCTCCTCGTGTACATCGTCTATTTCAAAAGAACGCATAGGGGGCACATCGCACAGCCCGTTTTCATGAAAGAAACTCAGGAGGAATACATGACATTGCTTCTTGCACTCACGTTGGTCGCCGCGGTGGGCAATACTCGTTCAAACGACGAGCTTCAGACGACTTCCAAACAATACATAGTCGTCATGTTCTCGCTTGGTCCCGCATGGGAACAGGCAAAGCCGTTCAACGAGCAGAAAGGATCCGCAGAGCACAGCAAAAATCTCCAACGACTGCGTGCGGAAAAGCGCATCGCTGTCGGCGCGCGCTATGCGGAGAAAGGAATGGTCATCCTTGAAGCCGCGAGCGAAGATGAAGCCCGCGCACAGTTCGCTTCGGACCTGATGGTGAGGGACTCGGTTTTCATCATGGAGGTAAACACACTATCAGTATTCTATAAAGGATGCGTGGAATGAAATCTTTCTTGTTCGTACTCCTTTTGTCTGCGTGCGTATTTTCAGCATCGGCTCAAGAGCGCGTTACGGCGGATGATGTAAAGCGAGAATTTCTCCATTCGTGGAATGCGTACAAACAATACGCGTGGGGACACGACGCGCTTCGCCCGCTCAGCAAACAGCCGCACGACTGGCATAACGTCTCGCTCTACATGACTCCCGTCGACGCGTACGATACGATGTTGCTCATGGGACTTAAAGACGAAGCCGCCGAAGCAAAACAATTGATTCTCGGCAATCTTTCGTTCGACCAGAATATCGAAGTGCAGGCGTTTGAGATTATCATTAGGCTGTTGGGCGGGTTACTTTCCGCGTACCAGATGGACGGCGACCCGCGTTTTCTCGCGCTCGCTAAAGATTTAGGCGACCGGCTTATGCCGATTTACGATTCGCCCACCGGTATTCCATTCCGCTACGTGCATTTGCAGACCGGCGCGATTCGTGATTCGGTTAACAATCCAGCGGAAATCGGCACTGCGTTGCTTGAGTACGGCACTCTGAGCAAGCTCACGGGCAATCCGGAGTACTACGATAAAGCCAAGCAAGCGCTGGTACAGGTTTTCAACAGGCGGTCGAAATTAGGTCTTGTCGGTACATGGGTTAATGTGGTGACAGGCAAGTGGACGAACACCTCCAGCCACGTCAGCGGCGCAATTGATTCGTACTATGAATATCTTCTCAAAGCATGGAAGCTTTTCGGCGACCAGGATTGCAAGCTGATGTACGACGCCAGCATCGCCGCCGTCAACAAACATGTAGCGGATACAGTGCGCGGTGAGTTGTGGTATGGCCGCGTGGAAATGGAAACGGGCAAACGCACGAGCACACGGTTCGGCTCGTTGGAGGCGTTCTTCCCGGCGGTACTCGCGATGGGCGGCGACCTTGAACGCGCCCGGCTATTGCAGGAATCCTGCTACAAGATGTGGACTCTCCACGGCATCGAGCCGGAGGGGATTGATTACGCCACTATGACGGCCACATCAAAGGGCTACGTCCTGCGCCCGGAAATTATCGAATCTGCATACTACCTTTACCATTATACCGGTGATGAAAAATACAAGCGCATGGGCGAGACGTTTTTCCGCGATCTCGTGCGGTACTGCAAAACGGACGCCGGCTACGCCGAATTAGAAGACGTCACAACGAAACAGAAACGCGACGCGATGGAAAGTTTTTTCCTCGCTGAAACGTTGAAGTACCTGTATCTCCTTTTCGCGCCGAAAGATACACTGCCGTTCGAGAACGTGATTTTCAACACCGAGGCACACCCGATTCGCAAGACGTGGTAAAATTTGTAGGGGTACGGCATGCCGTGCCCCTACGGACAAGAATAGAAATAAAACCGGGAAAATGGAATACAACCCCCAGAGACATAACAGGCGTTCAATCCGAGTAAGGGGATTCGATTATTCATCAGAAGGCGGCTACTTTGTAACAATTTGTGCATACCAGAAAAAATGTATCTTTGGCAAAATTGGCGGCGAAGAAATGAAGTTGTCTATGATAGGTAAGATAGTAAAGAAGTATTGGCTGGAAATACCGCGCCATTTCCCCAACGTCGAATTAGATGAATTTATTGTCATGCCGAACCATATACACGGAGTAATTTTATTGTGGGGCGATGAGGGTGATCGCGTAGGGGCACGGCATGCCGTGCCCCTACCGGAACGGTACGGGAAACCAGTATCAGGGTCTTTGCCGACAATCGTGCGTTCTTTCAAATCTGCCGTTACAAAGGGTGTGAATGAGATTCGAAGAACACCGGGAGGAACATTATGGCAACGAGGCTTTTACGAACACATCATACGCGATGAAGACGACCTGAATCGAATCCGGCAGTATGTTTCTGAGAACGTTTTAAAGTGGTTATTTGATAAAGAGAATCCTGAACGCATTGAGTCAGACCAACGCATGTAGGGCATAGAGTATTTGACCACCCGATTTCGTAAACCCGCTGGGTTTTTGCCCTCGTTGCAATTCCCTCATCTTTTCTGTATCATCGTTGCGCGTGAGTTTTCTCACTTTTCGTCATTCCGCGATACCTAACATGAAATCAAAACGTAAAAAACCAACCAAATCTGCATTCCGCGCCCACAACTCTGCAATCGGGCATAAACCCCTGCCCGTCGAGAAGCTCCGTTGGCACTGCGACCCCGCATCGTTAGGCGTGAAGACGAGCGACGACATTAAGCCGAGCCGCGAGATTATCGGCCAGGAACGCGCGTTACGCGCTTTACGCGTTGGACTGGAGATGAACCACTTCGGCTACAATATTTTCGTCACCGGCGTCTCCGGGACGGGACGCACCACAACCATCAAACGGCTCTTGCGTGAGTTTGAGGACAAAAACGTCGAACTCCAAGACCATTGCTACGTCTATAATTTTAAGAATCCGGACATGCCCGTGAGTCTCTCGCTTCCCGCCGGGCAGGGCAAGTCGCTTAAAGAGGATATGGAGAATCTCGTCGACGGCTTATTGCGCGATATTCCTGCGTTGTATGAAAGCCAGCGCTATCAATCGGCGCGCAAAGGGGTGGTCCAGCATTTTCAGGACAGGCAAAAAGCCGTCCTGCAGGATTTTGAGAAACGTGTTAAGGAACGCGGCTTTGAACTGGTGCAAGTGCAAGTCGGTTCGCTGATGCGCCCCGATATCGCGCCTATAGTAGGCGGCAACCCGACGAATATCGACCAGGTGGAAGGATTGGTGGAAAAAGGCGAGGTGAAACGGGAGGATTTCGAACAACTGCGCGAGACGCAAGACCAATTGGAAAAGCAAATGGCGCTCGTGTTTCGCGAACTGCGGAACATCGAACAACGCGTGCAGGAGTCGCTCGAAGAACTTGACGAGAAGCATGTGATGCCCGTCGTCGCCGAGGCGGTCGATGTGCTGAAAGCGACGTACACGAATCAGAAAGTCTTACAGTACCTCGAAGACATCCGCCAGAACATTGTGGAGAGCCTCGAGCGGTTTCGCCGCGCACAGCAAATGTCGGTGCAGGGAGAGGAGAAACGGGATGAGGAACGGGACGAGTTTACGGAATTTCAAGTGAATGTGCTAGTGGATAATTCGGAAACGGAGCACATCCCGATTATCATCGAAACGAATCCCAAGTACAAAAATATTTTCGGAACGATAGAGCGTGTGCAGGAAAAAGGCGGTATCTGGCGCACGGACTTTACACAGATCAAAGCCGGTGCGTTGCTTCGCGCGGACGGCGGCTATCTGGTGCTTAATGCTCTGGATACGCTAACAGAACCGTGGGTTTGGCAAGACTTGAAACGCACGCTTCGCACCGAGAAGATGGAAATTCACACGTACGAGCAGTCGTTCGGCCTTGCGCCGACGGGCATGAAGCCGCAAGCCATCGACCTGAACGTGAAGGTGATCATGATCGGCGAATCCGAGGTCTACCAGTTGTTATATTATCGCGACGATGACTTCAAGAAAATTTTCAAAGTGCGTGCGGACTTCGATTTTGAGATGCCGAAAAACGGCGATGCGGTGTCGAAATACCTTAACTTTGCCAAGATGGTTTGCGACGACGAGAAGCTGAGGCCGTTCGACGCGTCGGCGCTTGCGAAGGTGGTGGAATTCGGCGTGCGGCTCGCCGGCAGGCAGAAAAAAATCTCCACCCGCTTCAATGTTATTGCGGATGTCATCCGTGAAGCAAATTACTGGGCGGCAAAAGAGAACGTAGGGCATGTGGCTCGGAAGCATGTCGAGCGGGCGGTACAGGAGAGAATCTACCGGGTGAACCTTATCGAAGAAAAAATTCAGGAGCTTATCAACGACGGCACATTTATTATTGATACCGATGGCGCTGTGGTGGGGCAGTTGAACGGGCTTTCAGTGTACGACGTAGGCGAACACGCCTTCGGCAAGCCCTCTCGTATCACGGCGAAAACATCGCTGGGACGGGCAGGCATTATCAATATTGAGCGCGAAGCGGAATTAAGCGGTCCCACACACAACAAAGGTGTTGCCATCATCAGCGGTTACTTGCGCAGTACGTTCGCTCAGGATAAGCCGCTCATTGTAAGCGCGAGTATTACGTTCGAGCAATCGTACGGCGGCGTAGACGGCGACAGCGCCTCCTCGACGGAGATCTACGCAATCCTGTCGAGTCTTTCTGAAATTCCGCTCAGGCAAGATATCGCAGTGACAGGTTCCGTGAATCAAAAAGGTGAAATCCAGCCCATCGGCGGCGTGAACATGAAAATTGAGGGCTTCTACGATACGTGCAACGCGCGCGGTCTCACCGGTAAGCAAGGCGTGATGATTCCCGCTCAGAATATCACCGACCTCATGCTTCGGGAAGACGTCGTGGATGCAGTAAAGGCGGGCACGTTCAGCGTCTACGCCATCAAGACGATTGAGGAGGGTATCGAAATCCTCACCCGCACGAAGGCGGGAGATGTATTCCAACGTGCAGACAAACAATTGAAACGCTACGCGGACGAGTGGCGGCGATTTGAAGCCGGGAAGGAATAGCGAGGAGAGAACCACAAGGATGCGTGGTTCTGCAGGCAGGTGCTTGAATGAAACGTGAAGGAACGACATATCGCGCGTACGCCGTTTGGTGTTCTATCGTTGTGCATATACTTGTGCTGGTGGTGGCGAGATTTCTGACGGTTCAGCCGGAGCTTGTTGTCCCGGAATTTGTCACGATTGACATACAGGCACACACGAGAGAGCTACCGCCTGCCTCTCAAGCAGAGGACAAACAACCCGTTGAGTCGAAACAAGATACCGGCAGTCGGGATGCAGTAAGTCCGAGCGAGCCGTTGCCCCTGCCGCCCGTGGATGTGCCGGCTATTACGCCAGTGGAACCGGCGGCAATGAG
>DATCJD010000036.1:0-16855 GCA_036507435.1 Bacteroidota bacterium | reverse complement strand
CTGTTGAGCAGGTTGTTATCTCGCGCACGCAAAAAGGCAGATTTGCGGACATTTTTGATTTCTGCGCGCGCGTGGATTTACGCTTGGTGAACAAGAAAACAATTGAGGGATTAATTCAAGCCGGCGCATTCGATTCGCTTCACGGAAACCGCGCGCAACTTTTTTCCATAGTTGAGAATGCCATCAAGTACGGGCAAGGCGCACAAGAACAACTGCAACGAGGTCAGAATAGTTTATTTGAAGCAGGCGGCTCGAAAATTCAGGTAAAGCCCATGCTTCCGCAAGTTGCCCCGTGGGGCGAGCCGGAAATCCTCTCACGCGAAAAAACTGTGCTCGGGTTCTATGTGTCCGGACATCCGTTGATAAAATATGCCGATGAAATTGAAGCGTTTGCAACCGTAAAATTAGGCAAAGTGGAAGAGTTTCAAAATAACACTCCGGTCAAGGTGTGCGGTATTGTCACTTCGGTGAAGAAAAAAGTCGATAAACGCGGCAATTTGATGGCGTTTATCAGCATCGAGGATTTTACCGGTAAGGCGGAGTGTATCGTTTTTTCCGACGCATTCCAAAAATATGGAAAACTGTTGGAGCCAGATTCGATGGTGATGGTGACGGGCAAAGGCGAGTCGAGCGGCGACGCGCTGAAGATACTGGTCAATGAAGTCATTCCGATGGATTCGTTGCGGGAGAAACTCACCAAGAGCATCGTGCTGTATTTGAATCTCGACCAGGTGACGGAGCAGACGGTAGTGCAGATGCGAGAACTGATGGAGCGGTACCGGGGGAAGGTTTCGTGTTATTTCAGCGTTACCGGTGGCGGGTTAGAGAAAAATTCGATATATTTTACTCGGAAGTACACCGTTGAGCCGAGCTCACAATTTATCGCTTCGATGAAGCAATTGCTCGGTCCAGCGGCGGTGCATTTACAAAGCTAATTTACCTCTAAGGGAGTTAAGGAGAACAGATGAAACCTATCGAAGTCACTGACGCAAATTTTGATACAGAAGTGATTAAATCGGATAAACCGGTATTAGTCGATTTTTGGGCAGAGTGGTGCGGTCCCTGCCGCATGGTTGCGCCGATCGTCGAAGAATTGGCGAAGGAGTACAACGGTACGCTGAAGGTTGGGAAAATGGACGTGGATTCCAACCCGCAAGTTTCGATGCAGTACGGGATTCGCAGTATTCCGACGTTGTTAGTGTTCAAAGGCGGCAAGGTTGTCGAGCAGGTTGTGGGCGCCGTGCCGAAAAGAATTTTGACGGAGAAAGTTTCCAAGCACCTGAACTGAATACGCTCATCGACAATGCGAGAACCCGGAGGTATGCGCGTTCTCGCATTTTTGTTTCTTGAATTTCGGTAGACCTGCGAGGTTTTTTCAACCTCGCAGGTCTGATATGCAAAAGGAATAACGTGCTAACCTATAAAAAACGAACACATACGTGCGGAGAACTTCGCGCGGGCGATATCGGCAAGTCCGTCACGCTGTGCGGCTGGGTGGATGTTCGGCGCGACCTCGGTGGCGTGATTTTCATTGACCTGCGCGACCGGTACGGCAAGACGCAGATTGTCTTTGCGCCCCAGCACCATGAACAAACGTACGAAGCGGCGAAAGTGTTACGCTCCGAGTTTGTCGTGTCCGTCACCGGGAAGGTGGAACGCCGTCCCGCCGGAACGGAAAATTCAGACCTTCCGACGGGTGACGTGGACGTTGTGATCACGGAATTAACAATTCTCAACAAAGCGGAAACGCCGCCGTTTCCGATTGAGGATAACGTTGAAGCGAACGAGGAAACGCGCCTCAAGTATCGCTATCTCGACCTGCGGCGTCCCGTTCTCCAACGCAATTTGACAGTGCGCCACCGGGCGTATCAGATTACGCGCGCATATTATGACAAACATAACTTTGTCGAGGTTGAGACTCCCGTCTTGATGAAAAGCACGCCCGAAGGCGCGCGGGATTTTCTCGTGCCGAGCAGATTCCATGCGGGCAAATTTTACGCACTTCCACAATCGCCCCAAACGTATAAACAGATATTGATGGTCGCTGGATACGACCGGTATTTTCAAATCGTAAAATGTTTCCGCGACGAAGACCAGCGCGCCGACCGGCAGTTGGAGTTCACTCAAATTGACGTCGAGATGTCCTTTGCCGACGAACAGGACGTGCAACAGACAACGGAAGGATTGATTATCGAGCTCTGGCGCGAAATTCTAGGCGTCAAACTGGAACCGCCGTTCCGCCGCATGACATATAAAGAGGCGATGGAGCATTACGGCTCCGATAAACCGGATTTGCGTTTCGAACTTGAGATTGCCGATTGCTCCGGCGTTGTTGCGAATAGCGGTTTCCGTGTGTTCAGCGAGACGGTGAAGAAAGGCGGCGTCGTCGCGGGGTTTGCGATTCCGGGTCTCGCTTCCTACACACGTAACCAGTTGGACGGCTTGACCGACTATGTAAAATCTCTCGGCGCTGGCGGCTTGGTGTATATGAAGGTCATGCCCGAAAAAATAGAATGCTCGGTAGAAAAATTCGTGTCGCAGGATGAAATACAGGCGATGGCGCAGGCGCTCAACGCGAAGCAAGGCGATTTATGCTTGCTCGTCTCAGGAGCATGGCAGAAAGCATACACGATTCTCGGCGCGCTGCGCTTGGAGATAGCGGACAGGTTGAAGCTCATTCCGGAAGGGAAGTGGAATTTTCTTTGGGTTACGGACTTCCCGTTGCTCGAATACAGCGAAGAAGAAAAGCGTTTCGTCGCCGTTCACCACCCGTTCACCTCGCCGAAGTTAGAGGATGTCGCCTTGTTGGATTCCGACCCCGGCAAAGCGCGTGCGCGTGCGTACGACCTTGTGCTCAACGGCAATGAAGTCGCCGGCGGCAGTATTCGTATTTATGACTCAGCCTTGCAAAGTAAAATGTTTGGACTGTTAGGGATTGGTCTTGAAGAGGCGAAATCGAAATTCGGATTTATGCTCGATGCGTTCAAATACGGCGCGCCGCCGCACGGCGGCATCGCCTACGGCTTCGACCGGATGATTATGCTAATGACCGGGCAGTTGTCTATTAGAGATGTGATTGCATTTCCGAAGACAAGCAGTGGCATCTCGTTGATGGATGATTCGCCGTCGACTGTCGACCAGCGGCAGTTGGATGAATTGCATATTCGTTTGAAGGGGCCTGGACCAAAGTAGACGTATGAAGTAGCTTATGTATTGAGATAACTTTCTGTGAGAATGATTTTTTACATCTATGGTAAACCCCCTGCGTTCCGATAGCTTTGCTACTGGAACGCGTCCCCCTTGATGAGGGGGACGAAAAATAAAACAGGTATTTTCCCCTCTTTACCAAGCCCCGAAGGGATCCCTTTGGGAGAGGGGTGTCCGCCTAAGCGGACGGGGTGGTTGCTTTATTTCAATATCCTCAGTGAATGTTTTTCAAATAGGTTTTCGTGTTGTTAGAGACCAATGAAAGATAAAATCCGCATAGCGTCCGGGCAGGGTTTCTGGGGTGATCTTTTGACTGCTCCAGTCGACCAGGTGACCAAGGGTCCCATTGATTACATGATGATGGACTACCTCGCTGAGGTCACAATGTCCATTATGCAAAAGCAGAAACGCAAAGACCCCAAGCTCGGCTATGCAAAAGATTTAGTAGAATTGTTTGAAAAGATTCTCCCTATTTGTGTGGAAAAAAATATTAAAGTCATCACGAACGGCGGGGGAGTGAACCCTCTCGCGTGCAGTGAAGCAATCTTGAATGTCGCGCGGAAACTCGGCATCAAGCAACTAAAGATTGGCGTCGTGCTTGGCGACGATATTCTCGATAGGATAGATGAGTTAGCGCAACAGGGGATTGAACTCAAAAACATGGAGTCTGGCGAAAGCCTGAGCGCTGTCCGCGACCGGTTGCAAAGCGCCAATGTATATTTTGGCGCTTTTCCCGTTGTAGAAGCGTTGACAAAGGGCGCGAACATTGTCATTACTGGCAGGACGACCGACACTGGGCTGACGCTCGCACCGATGATTTATGAATACGGCTGGAAAAAAAACGATTGGGATAAACTTGCCGCCGGAACGGTCGCCGGACATATTTTGGAATGCGGAGGACAGGCTTCGGGCGGAAATTTTTCCGGCGATTGGCGCTCTGTGCCGGATATGGCGCATATCGGTTTCCCAATTGCGGAAGCTCATGACAACGGCGAAATTATTATCACCAAACACGAGAATAGCGGCGGACTCGTCAGCTTGCAAACTGTAAAGGAGCAACTTCTCTACGAAATCGGAAATCCGAAGGAATATATTACGCCGGATTGCGTCGCGGATTTTACGAGCATTCAACTTGAGGACGCCGGAAAAAATCGAGTGAAGTTATCGGGCGTCAAAGGAAGACCAGCAACGGAGTTCTACAAAGTTTCGATGTCCTACTTGGACGGATACACGGCAGTGGGGACGCTCACCTACTCTTGGCCCGATGCATTGGCGAAAGCTCAAAAAGCTGACGAAATTTTGCGCACACGTCTCAACGACCTGAAATTGGAATTCGAGGAAGTCCGGACGGAATTCATGGGCTACAATTCCTGCCATGGTCCACTTGCTCCGGAAATGAAGGAACTGAATGAGGTTGTGTTGAGAGTCGGTGTGCGGAGTCAGGATTTCAAAACGGTGGAGCGGTTCGGCAAAGAACTTGCGCCGCTCATCCTCACGGGACCGCCGGGCGTTACGGGATTCGCGGGCGGAAGGCCCAAGCCGAGCGAGGTCATTTCGTACTGGCCTGCGCTCATGAAAAAAAATGCGGTGAAGCCCGAAGTGGTGATCAAGGAAGTATAAATGAAAATCCGCCTCGACCAAATATGCCATGTCCGCTCCGGCGATAAAGGAGACACGGGGAACGTCGGCCTTATCGCTCTGAAAAAAGAATTCTATCCGCTGATTGAGAAGTATGTCACAGCCGACCGCGTGAAAAAGCATTTCGAAGGCATTGCGTTTGGGAACGTCGAGCGTTACGAATTGCCGAACCTCTGGGCGCTGAATTTCCTGCTCCACAATGCGCTCGGCGGCGGCGGAACAAAATCGCTGAAAAACGACGCGCAGGGAAAAACGCTCAGCGTGGCATTACTGCGAATGGAAATTGAAGTTACGGAAAGTGTCACGCTTTAAAAAATAATAGCAATATTGAATATCGAACAAGGAATGTTGAATAATGAAGGAAAGGCAACACCTTAGAAAATAATAGAAATATTGGATATCGAACAAGGAATGATGAAAAGTGAGGGAAAGTGCAACGCCTGAGAAAATAAAAGCAATATTGAATATCGAATGTCGAATTTTGAATGTAGAAGGAAATAACAAAGAATGGCAGAAGAAAACGGTAAGAAGTTTGATTTGGAGGAAAGGCTTATAGAGTTTGGAGCATTAATTGTTGAGTTAGTTGAAGAATTGCCGAATAACAAAGTAGGAAACTACATTGCAGGACAATTAATTCGCTCCGGACTATCTCCAGCGCTCAATTACGGCGAGGCGCAAAGCGCTGAATCGCGAGCCGACTTTATCCATAAGCTCAAAATAATACTTAAAGAATTGCGCGAATCATTCATTTCGCTAAAGGTCATTAAGCGATTAAAACTTACGAAGACGCCGGACAGGCTCGAAAGAGTAATGAATGAAACTCAGCAATTGATTGCTATTTTGGTTAAGAGTATCAAGACGGCGCAGAAAAATAAAAAGTAAGCGGAGCTTTTTCCTTCATTATTCGACATTCAATATTCGTTATTTCTTTTTTTAACAGCCATGTTTTCTGATCTAATAGACAAACTTACAGAACAAATAAAGCGCCTCGACGCGCTAAGGGGGTATCTTTGACCTCGACCAACGAGAAGCAGAAGTCGCAAAACTTGAAGCGCAGTCAATCGCGCCGGACTTTTGGAACGACAACCTCGCCGCGCAAAAAGTTATTCAGAAACTGAATTCACAAAAAGAGTGGGTGGAAGCATGGAATACATTAAAGAAGCTTGCCGACGATACGGACTCACTGATAGAATTGGCAGAGCAGGAGAACGAGCAGGGTGTTGTGGAGGAGATTCAACGCGATATCAAGACGCTTGAGACGGAGATCGGCAACCTTGAATTCAAGAACATGCTTGGCGGCGAGGACGATGAGAAGAACGCAATTCTCACGGTACATTCCGGAGCGGGCGGCACGGAGTCGCAAGACTGGGCGCAGATGCTGTTTCGGATGTATACGCGGTGGTCTGAGCGGCACGGGTATAAGGTAAGCCTGGTTGATATGCTCGACGGAGACGGGGCGGGTATTAAAAGCGCCACGATTGAAGTGACCGGAAAGCACGCGTACGGTTTTCTCAAGGCGGAAAACGGCGTTCATCGCTTGGTGCGGATTTCGCCTTTTGATTCCAATGCCCGGCGGCATACGTCGTTTGCGTCCGTCTTTGTGTACCCGGAACTTGAAGACGATGTCGAAATAGAAATCAACACCGTAGATTTGAAAATTGATACCTATCGCGCAGGCGGCAAAGGCGGGCAGAATGTCAATAAAGTGGAGACAGCCGTCCGCATTACCCATATGCCGACGGGAATCGTCGTGGCATGCCAGCAGGAGCGTTCGCAATTCCAGAATCGCGAGCGAGCGATGAAAATGCTCAAGTCGCGCCTCTATCAACAGAGAAAAGAGGAAGAAGAAGCCCGCTTGAGCGCCATCGAAAGCACGAAGAAAAAAATCGAATGGGGCAGTCAGATTCGCTCGTATGTCTTCCAGCCGTACACGATGGTGAAAGACCACCGCACGGGAGTAGAAACAAGCGACGTGCATTCCGTGATGGACGGCGAGATTGACGATTTCATCAAAGGATTTTTGCTTGAGTGGGGACAAAAAAAATAGTTGTTTGATAGGACAGGTATTCGCGCCTGTCGGCACTTCAGCCTAAAGCCAATGCCATTCTCCCTGTTTATCGCCCTTCGGTATTTCCGCTCGGGCCGCGCTCGCGGCTTCATCTCATTTATCACTGCGATTGCGATACTTGGCGTTACGCTTGGCGTTGCGGCATTGATTATTACTCTTTCCATTTTAGATGGATTCGAAAAAACGATAACAGAGAGTCTCATCAGCTTCACCTCGCATATGCAGGTGGTCGCGTTCCAGGGGCATCTTCTCAAAGACCCAGACATGGCGATGCGAAGGATGAAAGCGCAATTTCCCGTTATCAGCGAGATCGCGCCGTTTGTCAGCCGAGAAGCAATGGCGCGTTCTACAGCAGAAAATGAGGGCGTGCTGGTGAAAGGCGTCGACCCGCAAAACGATGTTTCTCCCGCGCGCAATCGGCTCGTCCAAGGAACGTATGACCTCGAAGAAAGTATCGAAGGGCTTCAAGGGGTTATCATCGGGAAGAGGCTTGCTGAGAAGTTAGAAGTGTCGGTCGGAGAGAAACTGCTCGTGTTTGCCCTGCAGGGGAATTCGCTCTCGCTCGGCAACACGCGCATTATCCAATTTGAGGTGCGCGGGATTTACGAGACGGGCATGGCGGAGTTCGACGAGAGCTACATCTACATGAACATTGCCAGTGCGCAGAGGTTATTCCAAACGGGACAATCCGTAAACGGATTCGATGTTCTCGTCTCCGACCTCAACAGCCTGCCGGAGTTATCCAAGAACCTTCCGGAATTTATGGGCTATCCGTATTTCGCCCGCACCATGCAGAGTATGCACAGGAATTTATTCACATGGGTCGATTTACAGAAAAAACCCGTGCCGATTATTTTGGGTTTGATCATCATTGTCGCGACCGTCAATATTATCGGCACGTTGCTGATGATGGTTATGGAAAAAACGAAAGAAATCGGCGTGCTGAGAACGCTCGGCGCAAAACAAGCGACTATTACGCGCATCTTTCTTCTGCAAGGTTTGTCCATCGGCATTGTGGGAACTGTTTTGGGTAACGCGTGTGCGTATGTCTTGTGCTGGTTAGAATTGCGCTACCAGTTTTTCTCACTACCGTCCGATGTCTATTATATGTCTCATGCCCCAATTGAATTGAGCTTGTGGAATTTCCTTATTGTCAGCGCGGTTGCGCTGGCGATGTGCATTCTGTCATCCTTGTTGCCGTCGCGTATCGCGTCGAAACTCGACCCGATTCTTACCCTACGGTTCGCCTGATGGGATTCGAACGAACCATAGCGCTCCGGTATCTCGCCTCGAAGAAACAGTTCGGCTTCGTGACGGTCATTTCCGTTATTTCGATTATCGGCGTTTCGATAGGCGTCGCCGCACTGATTGTCGTGCTCTCGGTGTTCAACGGTTTCAACGGGTTGGTAACCTCAATTCTCGTGAGCTTCGACCCGCATATACGAGTTGAAAGCCCGACGCGCGCGGGGCTTACTCAGTACGAGAGCCTTATCAATTATTTGAAAAACGATTCAGAGGTCGAAGGCTACTCGCCGTACGTACAAAGCAAAGCTATGCTCATCGCGCGGAACATCACGCGCGTGGTGAACGTCAAGGGGATTGACAACGAGCATATTGCGTCCGTTTCCGGTTTGCGCGAGAGCATCGTCTTAGGCTCGGTGGATTTTCAGGGAGAACGGAGCAACGGCATGGTACTGGGGCTTGCGTTAGCCGATAGGTTAGGCGCAGTGGTTGGCGACACGGTTACTGTCGTCAGTCCGGTTGGCTCAGAGCTTGCAATGTTACAAATAGGCCAGCCGTTCATTCGGCGTTTTGTAGTGGTTGGAATCTACGAATCCAACAACAAAGAGTATGACGGAAATTACTCGTACGTCGGTTTGCCCGCGGCACAATCATTGTTTCGGATGGGCGAGGAGGTACATGGCGTTGAGATTCGATTATCTTCCATTGAGCATTCCGATGCGTATCAAGCGAAACTACATGAAACATTCGGCTCATCGTACAGAATTCTCACGTGGTACGATTTGCACAGAGAGTTGTATTCCGTCATGAACATTGAGCGATGGATGGCGTATGTTATCCTGTGCCTTATTGTAGGCGTGGCGTCGTTCAACTTGCTTGGCTCTCTCACCATGACGGTTATTGAAAAGACACGCGATATCGGAATATTAGTTTCCATGGGTGCTGGAAGAAAAAGCATTCAGCGTATTTTTACTTTGCAAGGAGTGTTCGTAGGTTTGTTCGGGTCAATCATTGGTATGGCATTGGGTCTTGTTCTCGTTTTGTTACAGCAGGAATACCATTTGTTTCCTCTCGATACGACCGTGTATATTATTCCGGCGATTCCGACTGAGATTCAGATTTCCGATGTTGTCTTAGTAGTTCTTACGGCGATTTTCTTTTGTTCCGTTGCGGCATTGTATCCGGCGCGCAAGGCGGCGGCGCTTGTCCCGGTGGAGGCAATTCGATGGGAGTGAAACGCACGACCCTGTTACGGGCGGAACATCTTCATAAAGATTTTCCGACCGGGAAAAAAGAAACGCTTCAGGTTTTGCGCGGTATCGATATCGAGATAGCGCAGGGGGAGATAGTCGTCATCATCGGTCCGTCCGGTTCAGGTAAAAGCACGCTTCTCCATATCATCAGCGCGCTCGACCGGCCGACTCAGGGTAAGGTGTTTTTTGAAGGGGAGGACCTCGTGGCGATGAACGAGCGGGCAGTTACGAATTTTCGGAATAAAACGATGGGATTTATTTTTCAGTTTCATCATTTGTTGCCGGAGTTTACCGCGCTGGAGAATGTCGCGATGCCCGCATTGATCGGCGGAGCGGGCATGCGAGAAGTGAAAACTAAAGCGTTACAACTACTCGCTGAAGTCGGGCTGGCAGACCGTGCGACGCACAGGCCTTCCGCACTTTCCGGCGGCGAGCAACAGCGTGTCGCCGTCGCGCGGGCGATGATGAACGACCCCAAGATCATATTCGCAGACGAGCCCTCAGGGAACCTTGACGAAGAAAACGGCGTTAAACTTCATGGGTTGTTAGTTCAACTGGCTCAAGAGCGCAAGCTAACATTTGTGATTGCAACCCATAACCCCGACTTGACAAAACGAGCCGATAGAATTTTGCGATTGAGCGAGGGGAAATTGACACAGGTGAAGCATGTCGCCCAACGCTTGTGAGCGTGATTTTTTAACTTGACTTTCGTCGAATTTGGATTAAATTACAGGCTGACCTAAACAACAGTTCTTCCCCTGACTGTTGTTATCAGACGGTCTAGCCCGGCGTTCCCCCCAGCGCTGGGCTTTCTGTTCCAGCACGAGATTGAAAGGGTTGCTATGGCACGTGATGTCAGCAAATCGACGGCGAAACGAGGAGCGCGAAAGGAAAGCCTTCCGTTTACGAAAAGGAATTACCAGATTCTAGGAGCCGCTCTACTTGTGATTGCCGCAGGCTACGTGGCGCTCGCGCAGAAGCCCTGGGACGGGTTCCTTCCGCTCGTGATTGCGCCTATTTTGCTGGTTGCCGGTTACTGCATTCTTGTTCCGTTGGGCATTCTTTACCGTTCTAAGAAAGAGAAGGAGACAACCGGAGTGACCGCGGAGAATAATTCTATGCCGTCTAAAGCCACGGCGTCTTGAAAATTCATCCCATTTTTGTTATTTTACAACGACACGGGTTAGTGCCGTTAGGGTGAGAATACGAGTGTTCCTGTCTGCCGTGTTGAAAAGAATCGGTGGGCATGGCGAGCGTGTAGCTCAGGGGTAGAGCATCTGCCTTTTAAGCAGAGGGTCGATGGTTCGATTCCATCCACGCTCACAGTGTCGATGAAAATAGTACTAGAGACTTCTGAAGAATTAATTAAACTGTCATGGTGAGCGGAGTCGAACCATGTTTTTTGAACAAAATCGCCCTTCGACTTCGCTCAGGGGGACTAAATTTTGGATATTTCAGAAGTCTCTACTAATGAATGTTGCATTTTGATATTTAATTTTTCACTTGCTCAGCCCGGATGGTGGAACTGGTAGACACACCGTCTTGAGGGGGCGGCGCCCGTTAGGGCATGCGAGTTCAAGTCTCGCTCCGGGCACCAGAGATAATTCTATTTTTTTCGCAATAAATGATGGAGGATTCGCTATGCGATTTGTTTACTCTTTTTTCGCAGTCGTGTTGATGGTATCTGCAAGCTTTGCGCAGGGATCTCCCCCCGGTGGACAGAACGTTGAAGCCGATAAATTGTACAATGAGGGCAACTCGTTGTTCAGAGCTGGGAATTATTCCGGCGCAATCGAAAAGTATAAAGCCGCTCTTGCTGTGGCAAAAGACTATAAGTATTACTACCAACTCGGTGTGTCGTATAAAAACAGCCGCCAAACCGACCAGGCGATTGCATCCTTGGAAGAATCTGTGAAAGCAAAAGCTGATTTTGCCGCCGGGTATCATGCGTTGGGCGGGGCATACCAAGGTGCGGGTTCGTACGATAAATCCATTGAAGCATTCAAGCAGGCTGTAAAGTATAACCCGTCCTATTCGCCCTCGAAAAAAGGCATCGAGGAAGCGTACGCGGGAAAAATTCAAGAACTTGCCGACGCGGGAAGGTATGAAGACGCGGCAACCATGTCCGATGAAGCCTTAGGAACGTATAAGGATAACCCGAAGCTGTACCTGCTCGCCGCTCGCGTCTACAATAGACTTGAGCAACCGGAAAAAGCAATCACAGCCGCTCGGGACGCCATGAACATAAAGACACGGGGAGCAAAGGGAGCCGAGTATTTTGAAATGGGCATGGGCTACAAGAAATTGCGGAATTGGTCTGAGGCGCGGAAGGCATTTAACGAAGCGCGGAAAGACCCGCAATATGCACGCAACGCCCAATACGAGTTAGACGGCATGAAGGGTAGGTAACACACGTATTAATTTTTGATGGATGAAAGGGGCGATGCAATCGTCCCTTTTTTTTTGACTCGCACCCTTGTTTCTATGACTCAACGAGAAAAAACATCCGTTACTCTCGCCGCTCTCTATGCACTGAACAAACGAAACGACGCGCTTCGGGTGTTAGAGCGTAATGGGCATAGCCCCCACCATCTCGTCGAATTATTTTTCCATTTGTCGCTGTTGCTCGGCTTTCCATCTATGCTGGATGGCATGGAGAAGCTTGCGATACTCGGATTGCTTCCGCGAAATTCTTCTCGGGGAACGCGAACAAAAGCCTATCGACAGCGGGGATTGAAAACACTGAGGCGTGTGTACGGGGCGCAAACCGATAAACTTCTGAAATCCCTGAAATCAATACAACCTGGACTTCCTGCGATAATTGTTGAAGATGTGTACGGTAAAGTCATTGCAAGGTCCGGTATGACATTACGCGAGCGCGAACTGGTCAATGTCACGGTGTTGACGATACAAGGACTGAATAGACAATTGCACTCGCATGTGCGCGGAGCGCTTCGTGTTGGAGTTACTCCCGCAAGTTTGAGAGATGTCCTCCGCTTTTTGGCGCGACGCTATCGGGTTAATGTGAGCGCGGCGAGGGAACTTCTTTCACAACTTTCGTAGCCGGGCGTCTTTCATTGACTTTCAAACGGAGAACTCGTACTATTCTACTGTAAGATATGGATACCGGCGCTCGAATTATTGTGAAAGGCTTTGTCCAAGGGGTGGGGTTTCGGTATTTCGTCCAGCGGCATGCTGTAAAGCTCGGGCTGAACGGCTTCGTGCAGAATATGTATAACGGCGACGTCGAGATCGACGTCGAAGGCAACAGGTCGCTACTCGAAGAGCTGATTAAAGAAGTAAAGGTCGGTCCCCGGTCTTCTCAGGTGACTGATATTCGGGTAGAATGGAAAAGCCCTAGCCAACTGTTCAAGGGATTCGAAATTCGTTAATAGAGTTTTTCGAATCATCCCAAATAATTTGGTAGCCGCAGGCTTCAGCCTGCGAATGTATTCGAAAAACGTAACCTAAAGGTTGCGGCTACCAGTACGTAAATAATTTTTCAGTAGTCTCTAATAAGTATTATCCTACCGTTTATCCCTCAACACACGGAACATGTTCAAGATAAGGACACCGTTGAAGACACAACATTCTGTGATACGCGTCGGTTTTGGGTACGACATACATAAATTCGCGCGGGGGAGAAAGTTTATGCTCGGCGGCGTTCGGATTCCGTACCATATGGGATTAATCGGCCACTCGGATGCCGATGTACTGTTGCACGCCGTCTGCGATGCGCTGCTCGGGGCGGCAGGCATGGGCGATATCGGAAAACATTTTCCGGACACAAGTAAAAAATTCAAGAATATCTCCAGCACCAAACTGGTAGAGAACGTACGAAAATTGCTCGCCGCAAAAGGCTATGAGATTGTCAATGTGGATTCAACCGTCGTGTTGCAATGGCCTAAAGTTGCCCCGCATTCATCGAAGATGGTCAAAAGAATTTCGAATGCGTTAAAGGTGAGCAGGAACCAAGTCTCCATCAAAGCAACGACCAACGAGGGGTTGGGCTTTCTCGGTCGCGGGATTGGTTGCGCGGCGTACGCGGTCGCATCAATTTGCTTACGGAGCAAAGGGTAAGCGGCAGTGGAACAATTCGTTCATGAGCTTACCACTTTGAATCCGGTGTGGGTCTATGCGGCGGTCGCCGCCATAGCCTACATTGAAAATATTTTTCCCCCGTTCCCCAGCGACGTGATTGTGGTCGCCGCAGGGTCGCTCGTGGGTATCGGGACGGTTGATTTTACCGTTGCGTTACTGTTAGCGACAGTTGGGAGCACGTTCGGCTTCGCAACGATGTATAAAATAGGGGATTGGTTCGGCGATAAAATTCTCGAGACTGGTAAAATAAAATTTATTCCCATCGAGAGCGTTAAAAAAGCGGAAGCGTGGTTCCAGAAATACGGGTACGGCTTGATTGTCGCCAATCGATTTTTAGCCGGCACGCGCGCGGTTGTATCGTTTTTTGCCGGGGTCTCTGAATTGTCGTTCATGAAGACCACTGTACTCTCGTTCCTCAGCGCGCTCGCGTGGAATGCAATCTTGCTCTATGCCGGAAAAGCCCTCGGACAGAACTGGCGCGATATCGGAGTCTATCTCGAAACGTATAGCCTGATTGTCACTGTGATTATTTCGCTCGTGATTCTCGCTTTCCTGATTCGCTGGTTTCTTCGCAAGAAGGCGTCGGCTGGGTCTTCTACTCACTAATATCAGGTATGCCGCTTGGCGGATTTTCTTTACTCGATTGACCGTTCACTCTTTTTTTTCATCAACCATTCACTGCAGAATCCGCTGTTCGATGCAGTGATGCCGATATTGACCGACTTGAACAAAAAGCCGGTCGCCCTTGTCATGTTCGGCGTGTTGTGGCTCATGCTGTTGCTCAAGGGAGGGCGCAACGGACGCATTGCCGCATTACTGCTGATTCCCACAATATTTTTCAGCGACCAATTCAATAGTTCCTACTTGAAAGATATTTTCGGACGCATCCGCCCCTGTCATGTCTTGCCGGATGTGAATATCCTTGTGCCCTGTGGAAGCGGTCTCTCGTTTCCTTCCTCGCACGCTGTGAATAATTTTGCCGCCGCGGTACTGCTCTCGTTCTATATGCCGAAAGGGAAGTGGTGGTTCTATACGTTTGCCATCGCGATGGCGTTCTCGCGTCCCTATGTCGGAGCGCATTATCCGTCGGATATTCTCGCCGGCTCGGCAATCGGCGTTGGGTGCGGCGCGCTGATGATTTTTCTGTACTTGCGAATTGAACTCTGGTGGAAGAACCGCCGGCATCCGGTAGAAGAGAAACAAGAAGCGGAGGAGAAGCCGTGAGCATCTCTCGTCGCTCTGGAATTATGCTCGCTGTGCTTTCCGGCGCTCTGCTCGGCGTTGCGTTTCCCCCGTCGCCGTTGTATTCGACGGCGTACGTCGCTCTTGTCCCGTTTCTCTTTTTGCTGGAGAGACTCGACAAGTACCGTCAGGTGATGTTTTACACGTACGTGATGACGCTCGTGTTCCACCTGTTCACGCTCTACTGGATAGGAGGGTTTACGCACGGGCGCGATCCGTATTTGATGGCGTCGGGTGCGGCTGTTGTGTTCCTGCATCCGATATTCTACTTCCTCATCACCATCCCGTATGTTTTTGTGCGGAAGCACGGCGGCGTACTGCTTGGACTTGTGTCGTTTCCATTCATCTGGATTTCCTTCGATTATCTGCATTCACTTTCTGAAGTGTCATTCCCGTGGGTGTCGCTCGGTAACAGTCAGGCGTACGACCTGTACCGAATTCAAATAGCGGAATTTACGTCCGTCCACGGTCCTGCTTTCCTTATTTTGCTGTTCAATATGCTGGCTTTTGTGCTCTTGGTGCAAGTTGCCTCGAAGTCGTGGAAGCTCACTTCTCGTGCGTCGGTATTGACGGTCTTGGCGTTGTTGTTCGTGTATCTGCTGCCGTTGTTTTATGGCAGGACGGTTGTCAAGAATCGTGAATTATCGGGAAGTGAAACCCGTATCAGAATTGGAGTCGTTCAGCCGAATATCGACCCGTGGGAAAAATGGGGAGAGGGCAGGGCGTCGAAATGGGACTTTTATCAAGACCAAGTGCGAGTGCTGGTAGAAAAAAGCAACGTGTTGGCACAAAGCGGTGCGGAGATGGTCATCTGGCCCGAAACGGCTATTCCCTTAGAGATTCTCTCGCCCCGGTACGACTCCTACCGCGCGGAATTACAACAGAAAATAGATTCTGTCGGCGTGCCGGTCTTTACCGGATTACCCGTAGCCGAAGTGTTTGATTCAGTGAACGCGCCGATCACCGCATCGCGTGTTCCCAACACAAGCATCTTCGTGGATTATTATAATGCGGCGACCTTGTTTACGCCCGGCGCAGGGACAGCAGAAGTATATAAGAAAATCGTGCTCGTCCCGTTTGCCGAGCGGGTACCGTATGCGGACGCGCTCTCATTTCTCATTGAGCCGTTAAAATGGAGCGTCGGTATCAGCGGGTGGGGGAAGGGTGAAGAGCAGACTGTGTACACAACACAAACCCGGAAAGACGACGAACTACAATTTTCCGGCATGATTTGTTATGAGTCTATTTACCCGGATTTTGTGCGGGGGTTTACAATTCGCGGCGCGCAGTTGTTGGTCATCATCACGAATGATAGCTGGTGGGGGAATACTTCCGGCGTCTATCAACATGCCGCATTTGCGTCGTTTCGGGCGATAGAAAATCGGCGATGGGTCGTCCAGAGCGCGAACGGCGGCATCTCAACTTACGTCGACCCGCTTGGGACAGTGCAGCTCTCGACGGAAATGTATACGCCTACGGCAGTCGTCAGCACCATAGTGCCGTACGATGAAATGACGTTTTACGTGAAACACGGAGACGTGTTTGCGCAGTTCTGTTTGTTTTGCGCCGCACTATTGCTTATCATAGCGGTATGGAGAAAATTTCATAGGAAGCCGGAAATAATTCGATGAGTGACACTTCTTACATAGACCTGCGGAGCGATACCGTCACCCAGCCGTCGCCCGCCATGCGGAAAGCAATGGCGGAGGCGGTCGTGGGAGACGATGTCTTCGGCGAAGACCCGACAGTTAATGCTCTACAAGAAAGAGTCGCGGCGGTGCTCGGTAAAGAGGCGGCGTTGTTTACTCCAACAGGAGTGATGGCGAACCAGCTTGCCATCAAAACGCATACTCAACCCGGAGATGAGATTATTGCCGAGAGCGGGTCGCATATCTTTAATTATGAGACGGCGGGTCCGTCGTTTATCTCCAACGTACAAGTGCATACGGTTACGGGGAGAAGGGGTGTTTTGCGCGCCGATGATCTCGTGCCCGCAGTGCGGTCGTCCGCGTATTATATGCCGCGCACGTCGTTGGTCTGCCTGGAGAACACGCACAATAAAGCCGGCGGGACGATTTATCCGCTCGACGAAATTAAAAAAATA
>DATCJD010000035.1:0-2122 GCA_036507435.1 Bacteroidota bacterium | reverse complement strand
GAACTTTCGACGGAGCTCATCGCGCAACGGATGGGTTTCGCCAACGCCGATACCGTGAAAGCGAAAAAGTACCAGTGCAAGAAAGCGCTGGAGAAGATATTGAGAGCTTAAAAAGAGTTTCTCCACGAAGGGCACGAAGCTCACTAAAACTAAATTTTTTTGTATGGTTGTATAAGAAACTTCGTGTTCTTCGTGAACTTCGTGGATAAAGTTTTTGGAATAGAACCAATGCCTACTTCACCCGACATACACTGGACACAGGACGGTGAACTGCTCGAGCAGTTTATCCTGCATCGCGTAGAAGGTGCACGGCGCAAAGAACTTGAAGCCCATCTGCTTACGTGCGAAGAATGCCAACACGCTGTGCGCGACGAGCAACAGCTTGTGCTCGGCATAAAGCGCGTGGGGCGTGATGAGATGAAGGCGCGGTTGAAACAGCGCGTACATGCTAAGAGTTCAGAGACGACACCTCGAAGCGCCCCGTGGGTACGCATCGCCAGTGTTGCGGCGACGCTCGTTATCGTATTTGGGTTGGGAATTTACAACCGGTGGATTCCACTGGGACCGATGGAATCTCAAGAACAGGAAATCGTTGCAGAGAAGGACCTCCAGCGACAAACCGGCGCGTTGGAAGGTGCAGGAGAAACAGCGAAACAAGAGTCGCCTATTGTTGATCATGACAAACCTGATGAAGCTCAGCCGCGTCAGCAAGACCAGCGGGCGAAGACGGAATCCTTTGAACGGCGCAAGCCAGAATCCCCCCGCGACGTTGCGGCACAGCCGGAAGCCGAACGCCGGCTGGATTTAGCGGCACCTACGACTCCAAGTGCGGCAGGGGCGGCGGCGAAGCAATACGATGCACAAGCTAATGAATTGGCTGATAAAGCAATCTTAGAAAAGAAGGATTTCCCCGAGCAGATATGGGTTGATGGTGTTGTAATCACGGGCAGGCAGTCAGCCGAGGACCTCAAGCAAGCGGTATCATCTGATCGCAGGGAACAACGGCTTCGTTCAGCGCAACGACAGCAACAGACTCTGCAGAAAGCAAACACAGCGACTGTTACCGTGACGGAACTTCCGCTACAGGATTTACCGCAGGCGCAACACATGAAGCAACAACGACTCGACCAAAACACTGTCCAGACTATGATCGAACAACAGCCGGACGGCAACTTGAATTTTGTGCTCTATCGCCAGATGCCCCAGCAAAAACTCAAAACACAAAATGCGATGCTTGAGCAGATAGGAGCGGATTCTCTCGTCATTATTATTGATGGTGAGCAGATCGGGTATAAGATTCCGGGCGGTCTCGATGCATTACAACAGACGAAGACGAAAAAATAGAAGACCCACGTGTATATTATCTAGCGAACAATAAAAAAGCCCTTTGAATAAGGGTTTTTTTATTGGTTCTACGATTGATGAATGTCGTTGGAGAGTGGAACACTTCCTACGGTCGTTTCGTCTATAAACATACGAAATCCACAACTTGATTCTCAAGCACAAGGAGTACACACATGACACCATCAACAATATTGACCATACTCTTGGCTCTCGGTTCGGGCTATGAAACCTCGCCGGTTCTTATAGAAGCGCCGCAGGATCCGGTACAGGTTTTCTCAAGCCAATCCTCGAGAAGTTGGATAGGCGTTTCAATTCAATCATTAACTCCCAAGCTCGCCAAAGCCAACGGCAATAAAGTGGATGAGGGAGCGCTCATCAATGAGGTGGATAGCAAGAGTCCGGCGGCTGAGGCGGGAATTGAGGATGGGGACGTGATTGTGCAATTCGGCGAGCGCATGGTATACGACGCCGACGATTTACAAAAGGCTGTCGGGAAAGTCAAACCGGGAACGAAAGTGAACGTCAAAATTGACCGGAAGGGCACATCGAAAACCGTTGCCCTCACTGTCGGAAAAAATCCAAACCGGCTCAGCAGTGTCTTCTCTCATTCAGGAGTTGGTTCTTTCATGCTCGGAAGGACTACAATGATCGGCGCAAACTTGCGTCCCCTTAGCGAGCAATTGGCGGAATACTTCCAGGCGCCCAGTGGTAAAGGCGTGCTCGTGGAGAGCGTTGAAGAAGAAAGCGCCGCAGAAAAAGCGGGCATGAAAGCGGGCGA
>DATCJD010000034.1:0-4405 GCA_036507435.1 Bacteroidota bacterium | reverse complement strand
GCCGGCGTAGGAACAGGGCTGGGGCTTTCCCTCACGTACGATATCATCACGCAGGTGCACAAGGGAGAGATCAACGTCGATACGCAGGAAGGGGAGTATGCCGAATTTATCATCAAAATACCGCGAGACACGGGCACCAACGGAGGGACCCAAGCATGAAGGTCTTAATCGTTGATGACGAAAAGGATGTCGAGATACTCTTCCGGCAACGGTTCCGAAAAGAAGTAAAGCAAAATCTCCTGGAGTTGTGCTATGCTTTTTCCGGTGATGAAGCGTTGGAGATTCTCAAGAGCGCCGACCCGACCGACATCGTGTGCATTCTTTCGGACATCAACATGCCCGGAATGACGGGGCTGGAGCTGTTGAAAATCGTGAAAGAAAAATTTCCCCAAATTAAAGTCTCGATTATCACGGCGTACGGCGATGAGCAAAACTATAATACGGCGATGAATACCGGCGCGGAACACTATTTTACCAAGCCCATCGACTTTGAACTTGTGAAGAAGGACGTGTTCGATTTTTCTAAATCATCCTAAGTAATGTCCTCAAAAGAAGGAACTGCATGACGCATAAGATTCTTGTTGTTGACGACGAACCGGATTTGGAATTGTTGATTAAGCAGAAGTTTCGGAAAGAAATTCGCGACAAAGTGTTTCACTTCGAGTTTGCCCAGAATGGCGTTCAGGCGCTCGAACGGCTGGAAGAACACAGAGATATCAGCGTTGTCCTGTCCGATATCAACATGCCCGAAATGGACGGCCTGACGTTACTACAGAAAATCCACGAGATGCACAACCCCGTCCTCAAATCCGTCATCGTCTCTGCGTACGGGGACATGGAAAACATTCGCACCGCGATGAACCGCGGCGCATTCGACTTTCTGACGAAGCCGATCGATTTCAACGACCTCGACCTCACCGTCAGCAAGACCATGCAGCAGTTGGAGATCATCCGAAATGCCCTGAAGTCCCGCGACGACCTGGTTGCTGTCCAGAGGGATTTGACAATCGCCACGCGCATCCAGCAATCGTTAATTCCGCATACCTTTCCGCCGTTCCCGAACAGGCCGGAGGTGGGACTGTATGCTGAAATGGTGACCGCAAAAGAAGTCGGCGGTGACTTTTACGACTACTATTTTGTGGACGAGGACCGGCTCGCGTTTGTGGTTGGCGATGTCTCGGGGAAGGGGATTCCTGCAGCGATTTACATGGCAGTCTGCCGTACACTCCTCAAAGCGATTGCCTATCAAGTGACAAATCCGGGAGAAGTACTGCGGAAGCTCAACAACATGCTGATTCCAGAGAGCGAAGCGGCAACGTTTGTCACTATCTTTTACGGCGTTTTGAACACCCGTACGGGGGACGTACAATATTGCAACGGAGGCCATTGTCAACCCTATCTGCTTCGCGCAGGGGGCGGTGTTGAGCAACTCCCGTTAACCGACGGGTCACTGTTGGGGAAAATCAGCCAGATGGACTTTGATATAGCGAAAGTAAAACTCGAGCCCGGTGATACCCTCTTTATGTATACAGACGGCGTTATTGAAGCGATGGATGAAAAAACTGATACCTACGACGAACAGCGCCTGGAAAAATTCCTCGGGTCGAGGAATGGTTCATCGATTCAAGAGCTGACTAAGGGAAGTTTTGCTGATGTGGCGGCATTCGTCGGCGGCGCCCCTCAGGCGGACGATATCACCATTTTAACTCTACGGTACCAGCCCTCCTGATTGTACCATTCTCGTATTATGCAATACGAGCCCCGAAAATTTTCAGGGGCTCGTCCGTTTCTATACACGGGTGTTTCAATCGCTAAAGTGTGACACACTTATTGAAATAACCGTGCACCCTTCGCGCCAACTTTGAACCGTAGTACGCGTCCACCCCTAATCTGCATCGCATAGAGCGACTCATGGTCAAATTTTCCTTGACCGAACGCGATGCTCGCGAGACCCGGTAATCCTTCCGCTAGTAATTCTCCTTTGCCTGTTGTCGGGTCAAACCGCCAGAGTTGCCCTTCCCGCGCCGCGGAAAGATAGACCCTACCTTCGGTATCGACGGCTAGTCCGTCTGGTCCGGTTGCACCACCGGTACGGAAAACCACCTCTGCCTGACCTGCCGGTCGGAAATCACGTAGCGGTAGTCTCCAAACCTCATCGCTGAATTCCTGAAAGCGTGCTGGTGGCGGCTCGTCGGGGTATTTGACGAACAGGCGCGCAACGTAGAGCGCGTCTCCATTCGGGCTGAGCGCAATCCCGTTGGGAAAGGGGATCGCGTCCGTAAACACGCTGACCGTTCCTTCTGGGGTGACATGATAGATGTTGTACGTGAAGTCGTCTGAGACAAGGAACGAACTGTCGGGAAGGACTACGATAGCGTTCGGGTCACCGATGTTGTCGGCTATCCGTGTCGTATCACCCTCGGGCGTGACCCGCCATACGACACCGTCATTGTTCGTGCCGTGTTGTGGAAAGACAAGCGGGCCGAAATCCGCTTTTAGCATATCGCGTTTGCCGATAGGCGCCAGTCCGAGGTTTGACGTAAAATCTGCGACCTTATGGGTTTGGAGATCGGGCGTTACTTCCCACATGGAACGATTGGCACAAATAAAGAGGCGGCCCTCATGATTGAAACTAAGCCCCTCGCCGCCATTAAAACGATTCTCAATCAGTACTTCGACAGGTATACTCTGGCTGAGAGTTGGCTGGGCTATGACAGAAGTACAAATCAACAGAACCGAGAATGTAGGGAAAAGACGAATTGATTTCATATTTGGTGAAGGCCCTTTCTATAGTCTATAACAATACGATACGTATAATAGAATGTTTCGCGCAATGGATAAAAAAGCTCCTTATTACAGTGGAATTGAGAGTTAAATTCAGCAGAAAATATGTTGCAAACGTTTTTCAACGCCGCGTTAATCGTTGTTTTAATTGTGTTGCCGCCACTGCATACCCGCCGTTATCCGCATCAACCAAATGAATGTGCGCCCCGTTGTAGCTGAAGATGAGACAGGTAATAAGCGCGGTCGGAGCAGTATGCACTCCATAGGCAAGTTCTCCCACACGGTGAAGCGCCTCAAGATATGTTTCAAGTTTTTCCCTTTGTGCGGGTGTTCCGGAAAGCGTTTGGCGTAGCTTGTCGTCGAATTTCTTGTAATCGCTGTTGGCGACCAACTGAGATTTGTATGCGCCCCAGTTGATGTTCTTTGATGTATACCCCAAGTTCATCAGGAGTGCACCAACCAGAGTATTGAAACGAATCTTGAACCAATAGTACAAACGATACAGAGTTCCTTTGTTGTATGAACGGATATTCGATTCACCTGAAAGCCTGCGCTCCGTCAGTGCGCTGTCGAGCAATTCCGCTTGCACTGGATGGCAGAGGGTATCCGATCCGTAGATATGGCTTACTTTCGTAATCACATTCCGGTAAACGTTGTTTCGCTCTTCCGCCGTTTGCGTAGTCGCTTGTACAATTAAGGATACAATTTCTCCGTGCGCGCTGGGGACATTCTTCCACCGGCATTCCAACCCTGAGAAATCCGCTTCAGCTTCTGTATCATCCGAGGATAGGCAATAGGTCGAGCTTAATTCCGGATTCTTGATACACTCTTCCGCATACTGCAACCCCCATCCGGTGAACACAGCCTGCGTGAAATTCTCCGACACGCGGTAACGTGCCACAAGCACATCGAAACCCGCGCGCCGGATATCAGTAACGGGCACGATCCCAACGCGAAAATCCAGTCCGTAGACCTCGCGCGCCATTCTTCGTGTCGCAATAAGCGCAGGACGCGCCCGTTCGACAAGCGAGGCATGCAGGCATACAGTCGCCCCGTCTCCACCAAAGACAAACGGGAGTGAAAATGACTTCGTCAGGTTCATCATCGCCATGATGGACGACGCACCCAGCAAGTTCACTTCTTTATACATTCCGCGCTGGATTGCTATGGTTGAATCTTTCACATCAGTAACGACCACGAACCAATCGTCCGGCAATGCGGCATAGATAGATGAATCGGAAATATCCAGGAA
This sequence comes from Bacteroidota bacterium, assembly GCA_036507435.1. Lineage (GTDB taxonomy): Bacteria > Bacteroidota > Ignavibacteria > UBA10030 > UBA10030 > JAKEEG01. The sequence goes on along the minus strand of DATCJD010000034.1, from coordinate 369 downwards.
GTTCTCCGTAACGGGCAAGTCGAGATAGAACAATTCGGTGCTTGGCATATGAGTAACGTATGACAAAGTTCAGGCGGAAACAATCGCCTTTTTCTTTCTTATACGCAACAACGGGCTTGACGGATTGAAGAAATTCAATTCTACATCATGTAGATTATCTTTGATCAGCTGGTACCCGAGTGCCCTCGGCGGCGAGTTTCAGCATACTGTGAGCATGGTTACCGATAATCCGCAACGTGGATGTATCAACCGCGAAAATGGAATTCTGCCCCTGTGGTTCCTGCGGCGGGTCGCCGACAAACGGGTCGCCGAATTTCCACATGCCATCCGGATTAAGGGCTCTGCCTTCGCCTCCCCACCCCCAGAAAT
>DATCJD010000033.1:0-3024 GCA_036507435.1 Bacteroidota bacterium | reverse complement strand
AGAAAAGATATTGAAAAGCGCCCAGGGGCAAACCAAAATCGCAGAAGCCCTGTTTAAAGGTATCAAGGAATACAAGGAAGTCTATGAACGTGCCCTACGGGAAGGCGATTTGGGGAGCAACCGAGGCTCCAAATAGGTTGCGTTCCGTCACGATTTGGCGGGAATGGTAAAAAAAATCACTTCAGCACTTGACTCTGTTCCCGAAGAAAGCGTATTTAGAGTAGGGGATTTTTTACAAACCTCATAAGGAAGAATCTATTCACTTTTGTTACTGAGCGATTTTCATGCGTTTTTTGTTTATCGCCGCCGCGGTCGCCTTTGTGCTCGGGGTGTTTTGGGTAGAACCCGTCCGGAGCCAAACGAACATAGACCTCGCGGACATCTCTATTTGCCTCGACCCGGGCCATGGCCTCGCGGTTGACGGCTCCTTTGCGAACAAGGGAGCGTTCGGTTTTTCCGAAACGGAGAAAACGCTTTCCATCGCGCTTCAACTCAAATCCCTTCTCGAGCAGTCCGGCGTCGATACCGTTATCCTCACTCGTACATCCAATTCATCAGAAGTGAGTCTCACACAACGCACAGCACTCGCGAACAATCATAATGTCGATTGGTTTCATTCCATTCATAGCAACGCTGTACCGGAACATCTCAACCCCGCCAGAGTGAACTACGCGATGGTTCTGCTCGAAGAACGTCGCGAAGACAGCGACAGCCGGTTCAGCGTACACTCGGAGCGCGGGTCCGGCACCGGCTCAGCCTATTGGCACGGCTCATCAGACATCATGGCTCAGCTTATGTCCGACCACATTGCCCGGACGTACCGTATCCCGAACAGCGGCGCGCGCTTGGACTGGACGTTCTACGGGGGCACGAACGGCGGTTTTACTCTCGGCGTTCTCCGCTCCTCGATGATGCCTGCAACTCTGAGCGAAGGCGCCTTCCATACAAACCCCGTTCAAAATTTGCGTGACATGAACAACGAGTACCGGCGCGCGGAGGCGAAAGCGCTCTGGATGTCGTTCCTCGAGTACTACGGCGTCAAACGTCCGCCGGTGAGAACCGTGCTCGGCACCGTGATCAACAGGCGGACGGGCGCTCCGATGAACGACGTCCTCGTCGAAGCTGATGGACGAGTGTATACAACGAACTCTTTTCTTGATACGTTTAACTCATGGCAGGTACCGGATTCTGCTTCGGGAAACGGCATTTACTATTTTGAAAATCTTCCGGCAGGAAATATCCCGTTTACATTTCGCGCCGAGGGATTTCGCGATACCACGCTCTACATAAGTGTGGCTGATACGTTTTTCACGTTTCAGGATGTTGCGTTGAAACGGATCGTCATTCCGGGAATTCTTGGCGCCGAGGGGATGCCTCTCGAATTTTCGCTGGAACAAAATTATCCTAACCCGTTTAACCCGACAACCGTGATTGTGTTTACTCTCCCCGACCCCGGGAGAGTGCGGCTCGAAATCTTAAACTTGCTCGGTGAGTCTGTGGCGATCTTGCTGGATGAAGACCGCGAGGCTGGAACGTATCAAACGACATGGAATGGCACGAACCGAAGCGGGAATATTGTCCCCTCCGGCGTTTATTTTTACAAGTTACGGAGCGGGACGGCGACATTAACACGAAAAATGGTTTTCGTACGATGACGAAAACTTTGACGATACGGCTCTTCACGTTCACTGTCCTTGTGATGTGCTGGACTGCAACGATACATGCACAGAATGTCCGGATTGTATCATCGCCGGAACGGCTCCCGCTTCCTTTTGCGAGTGTGGCAAAAATTTCACCGACCGGGGAATATATTTCTTTCTCGGGCGAGCGATTTAACAAGCTCTTTGTCGCCGACGCGGAGGGCGGTAATCCGAGTGAACTCTGCTCACACGCCGCCTCGGGCTGGGGGCATACGTGGTCGCCGGACGGGCAATTTATTGCTCTCCGCGCAAACCATCACGAAGAAAAAACAAAACGGGTCGCTATCGAAATGATTGATGTCGCCAATAAAATCGTTCTTCCGGCGACAGATTGGCTGAGTTCCCGCGCCCGGCTGTCGCTTCCTGAATGGTCCGCAACGAACGTGTTCTCCTACTCAACGAGTTCCGGTATTCAGGTGCGGAGAGCCGAACTTGACGACTCAACCGTGACTATCGCAACTGTTGAGGCTGGACAGATTTCGCTGAGCCTGTGGTCTGTGGATGCCCTCGAAGTGCGCGACGGAATGAAACTCCAGTCAGTGCGGCCGTTTCGACAAAGCCGCCAAGTCTTGAGCAGTGCATGGTCGCCAGAACGAAATATCTCAGCCGTTGAGTTTTCGGGCAGGCCTTCGCTGTACGTCATTTCCGAAGACGGCAAGACTCCTCACCTTATCGACGCGAAGGGTGAATATCCGTGCTGGATCAACGACCGGTATGTCGTCTACATGGTCACCGAAGACGACGGTTACAAAATTCTCTCGGGCGATATCTGGATTGCGGACAAGGAAGGAAAGATGAAAAAGAATTTGACCGAGGAACTGAATGAGATTGCGCTCTTTCCATCAGCTTCGAAGGACGGAACGATTGTGTTTACGACGGAAAGCGGCGCAGTATATAAGATGAAGGTCGCGGTGGAGTAATAGACTCAGTTTTTTCACAACAAAAAAGCCAACCCTATCGGTTGGCTTTTTTTGTTGTTGCAATAGAACGCTTAAAAATACGACGCCATAGCTATAATAAACCCCACCGCTCGTGCAAGATTATTTTCGCGGTCATACATCCAATTTTGTTCGTAGTTGAATTTTATTACAGTATCAAAAACGGGGCGAAAATTTATTCCGAGCGTGAGCCGCGTGCGGTCGTCGCCGAGAATATCCCTGTCGAAATCCACCGCATCAAATCGTACGGACGCCGTGAACACGGAGCGCTGCCACGCCTCGACTATTCCCGCTCCGAACGGAACATTCACCTGCACATAGTATCCCACCTGCTTTTCAGCAAACAATCCGCGCAATGATGGCGGAACTTGAAGCGAGACAAGCGC
>DATCJD010000032.1:0-3802 GCA_036507435.1 Bacteroidota bacterium | reverse complement strand
GCACAATTCGCGCTCTTACTATATTTGGATATGTTGCTGTTCTCAAGTTCATCATAAGTGCTTTCCTCCCTGTGAATGCTATGCAATTGCTTGGTACATGTATGGACTCAAGTTAACCTATCGTGTTAACTCTGTATTACGTGTGAGTCACGAGAGCTTTAAGCTTTCCATGTTCAAACTCGTCAAGTAGAAGTGCAGGACATTCAATAATAAAAGAGAGCTGTAACCATACAAAAACGTCAAAAAGATGCTTAATACTGCGGTAAACTTGTGTTAACAATTCCTTAACATTAGACTAATACTGTACTAACAGAGTTTTCTTACTTACATCAGTCTAAAATCATCAGGGAGGCTACATGAAGGCAACCTATGCCGTCGTTGCAGTAGTTTGTCTAGTTGCACCGTTGTTGTCTGCCCAGGAAAAAGTGTTTACTCCGAGCGGAAAAATCAGCGGAATGATGTACGGGGAGTATTTTTACAATGTTGAACAGCGTGATGAGTCGAGACAAGACCTGAACGGATTTCAATTCCGGCGGATATATTTCACTTACGATTATGGCATCGCGGAAAGCTTTGCTACGAGATTCCGCCTTGAAGCAGACCAGGTCGCCAATACTTCCAACGGAAAAATTGGCGTGTTTGTGAAGGATGCCTATCTTCAATGGAAGAATGTACTGAGCGGCAGTGACCTCTTTTTCGGTATTTCGCCTACGCCTGCCTTTAACGTTTCCGAAGCCGCATGGGGATACCGCAGTCTCGAGAAAACAGTCATGGATTTACGCGGCACCGTCAGTTCACGCGATATCGGGATTGACTTAAAAGGCAAGCTCATCGATGATGGAACTCTTCGGTATTGGGTAAAAATAGGCAACAATTCCGGAAATACTCCTGAAACCGACAAATACAAACGATACTACGGGAATATTCACGTTAAGCTCTCCTCAAGTCTCCAAGCGACGTTGTACGGAGATTTTGATACGCGCGCGAAACGGCTCGATGCAGTGGACGGACAATTAAAATCAAATAACAGAGCCACACTAGCGGGGTTTCTTCATTTTGCTCAACAGGATGTATTTTCAATCGGGGTGGAAGCTATGTACCAGACACAGCAGAACAATTTTCGCTCTGCTCCGGCAAACCCTTTTCAGGACCAACAGATATTCGGCGTCAGCCTCTTTACATGGTATTCAATATCTCCACAGGTGAGAGTAGTCGGTAGGTACGACACCTATGACCCAAATACCGACTTAGATGACGACGGTGTATCATTGTTGATACTCGCATTAGATTACATTGCGGCGAAAGACGTTCACATCATGCCGAACATCTACATTCAGTCGTACCAAGCAAATGTTTCAAACGACGTTATCGCTCGTTTGACACTTGGATATTCTTATTAACAGGGAGGAATACATGAAACGCATTTTCATCACATTGCTTCTCGTTGCCGGCGTTGTTGCATCAGTACCCGCGCAATTAAAATTGAATGGCGCAGGAGCGACATTCCCGTACGTCATTTACTCAAAGTGGTTCGATGTGTATCACAAACAGACGAACATACAATTTAATTACCAGTCAATCGGCAGTGGCGGCGGAATTAAACAAGTGATCGAAGGAACAGTCGACTTTGGAGCGAGCGACGGACCTATGTCCCCGGAACAATTAAAGGAAGCCTCCACGAAACAAGGTACTGAGGTATTGCATATTCCTATGATTTTGGGAGCCGTTGTAGTCACCTATAACCTTCCGTCAGTAGGCGCAGACCTGTTGCTCAACCAGGATGTTGTTGCGGGTATTTTTCTCGGTGAAATCACAAAATGGAATGACCCAAAAATTGCAGCAACGAACCCGGGTAGACCCCTTCCAAACCAGACCATTATCGTCGCCCACCGGTCAGACGGCAGCGGGACAACATATATTTTTACTGACTATCTGACCAAAGTCAGTAAGACATGGGAAGCGAAAGCCGGGCGCGGCACTTCGGTGAATTGGCCCATTGGGCTGGGCGGCAAAGGGAACGAAGGCGTCTCCGGTCTGGTGAAACAAACTCCCGGCGCTATCGGGTATGTTGAACTCGCATATGCGGTGCAAAATAATCTGCCGTATGCTTCGGTTAAAAATAAAGCTGGCGAATTCGTCAAGCCGACGCTTGAGTCCGTTACCGCGGCCGCGGCTGGTGCGTCAAAAAATATGCCGGCTGACCTTCGTGTTTCCATTACAGACCCGGATGGAAAAGAGTCATATCCAATCTCAGGCTTCACGTGGCTTCTCGTTTATCAAATTATGAAGGACAAACAAAAAGGCGAAGCACTGGTCAAATTCCTAAAATGGGCGATGGGGGAGGGGCAGTCGTATGCAAAAGACCTGCTCTATGCCCCGTTACCCAAGGAAGTCATTAAACTGTGCGAATCGAAAATCGCACTGATCAAATATTAATGTATTCTCATTCATCACAACGGTACGAGTGCAACCAATAACACAACAAGCCGTCCTGAATTCTCCCAAACGAAATTGGGGAGACCTGCTTTTTAAATATACGACCATGTGGTTCGCCGCGTTCGTTTTGCTCCTCGTCATTTTGATGGGCTACGAAATGTATCTCGGTTCCAGTCTCTCGCTTGAGAAATTCGGGTGGGATTTTCTGACAAACAGCACATGGGATCCTGTGCTTGAAGAATACGGCGCGCTCCCATTTATTTACGGCACGCTCGTTTCCTCATTCCTCGCCTTAGTCATCGCACTGCCCCTGAGCCTTGGCATTGCCATTTTTCTTTCAGAAATCGCCCCAGAATGGCTTGAAAAACCACTCTCATTTCTGATTGAACTGCTTGCAGGCATTCCCAGCATCGTGTATGGTCTGTGGGGTATTTTTATCCTTGTGCCGTGGATACGCACCGATGTTGAGCCGTTTCTCTCCGAGTATTTCGATTTTCTCCCGCTCTTTCGCGGCGCGCCGTACGGTTTCGGTATGCTTGCCGCAGGATGCATCCTTTCCATTATGGTGTTGCCGATTGTTGCCTCGATTTCGCGCGACGTTCTAAAAGCGGTGCCGCAAAGCCAGCGCGAGGCTTCGCTTGCTCTTGGAGCGACGAAATGGGAATCCATTCGGATTATCCTCAAAGACGCCAAGTCGGGTATTTTCGGCGCGTCATTGCTGGGGCTTGGCAGGGCAATCGGCGAGACCATGGCAGTGACCATGGTAATAGGGAACAGGCCGATTATCTCCGCGTCGCTCTTCGACCCCGGGTACACAATGGCAAGCGTTCTTGCGAATGAATTTACTGAAGCAACCACGTCCATGTATCTCAGCGCGCTAATTGAGATTGCCTTTGTGCTCTTTATCATGACCATTATCATCAATGCGCTTGCACGCCTGTTAGTATGGAGCGTCACGAAAAAATGAACGACCCTGTTCCCTATACGCCCACATTCGGGTTCTACTTGCGAAAAGCGAAAAACGCTTTGATGCTTGGCTTGTCGTTCGCCAGCGCGCTGGCGGCGTTGATTCCGTTGCTCCTTATTTTTTTCTACACAATCAGCAAGGGCGCCGGGTATGTAAATCTTGACTTCTTTTTTGAAATGCCTAAGCCGGTCGGCGAGCCGGGCGGGGGAATGGCAAATGCGATTGTAGGGACGCTGATTCTTATCGGTACCGGCAGTGTCATCGGCTTGCCGATAGGGATCTCAACCGGCGTCTATCTCGCTGAATTCGGGAATAATAAGTTCGCGAACCTTGTCCGGTTCATGACGGACGTCCTCAGCGGCGTCCCGTCCATCGTCGCCGGCGTTGTGGCGTACACGC
>DATCJD010000031.1:0-15476 GCA_036507435.1 Bacteroidota bacterium | reverse complement strand
CCTTGTTCTGCCAAACCCTCCTGTAGTTTACCCTCTTTACGCAACCCGTATCGGGTTTTACCCCATGGCTTATATACTGACAATGTTGTGTTCACCAACAAGACCACAACGGCCGCAATAGCATCGACTACCAGTTGGACACGCATCCCGCGGAGGTCAGTCATTGCCAAAAAATTACCCACTACCGCGTCAGCCAGGTAATCGATAGGCTGTAAGTGTAACAACAGGAGAATTGTCGCGGCAATGCTCAGAAAGAATTTCACGCTCACCCAATAGTACCGAAACAATCCCCACTGTGTACCCAGCGACTGGACAAGTCCCGTCACCTGGGCGCCAACACAAAATGGAAGAATAACAAACCAAGCGATTATTTGCGTCGCGAGATAAGCTGCGCGGACAATTTGACCATCTTCACTGGTCAACCCCGCAATCGCTAGAGCCAGAAAACCCACTACAGCGCCAAGCCATCCAACAGAAAACGTGATATGCGTGGTGAGTGCAAACTGTTGAGCTCGTGGTGTCATAACCAATTCTTATTGCCGCACGATTTTATAATTAAAGTTTGCCGTTTGCAATGTTCCCCACAGCCTCACCCAGCTCAACACCATCATTTCCATCGCGCGTGCGCCGGTGATATCGCCTAAGTCGATGACGGTTTTCCAGCCGAACCAATTTTTTAAGATGTCCAGTGCCTGGGCTTTGGCTGTGGCGTCGTTGCCGCACAGGAACATATCATGCTCTCCGGAAAGGAGCGAAGGATTGACCATGATGTTGCAATTTGTGGTGTTGAGCGTTTTCACGACTTGCGCGTCCGGGAATGCGCGTTGGATTTGCTCGCCCAGCGAATCGGTGTTGCAGACAAACAATGTCGGCGGCATGCCTTTGGAAAAATCGAGCGGGTTGGAAATATCGAGTAGGGTCTTTCCTTTGAGATTTTGCGCCCCTGCCGCCTTGAGCGCGTCCAGCGTTCCAGCGCCGCTTGTGCAGTTAAAAATTATTTCTCCGAATGACGCCGCATCGGCAAACGTGCCCTGCGAAGCATTCGCTCCGGCTGTCTTCACCCACGCGGCGGCTTTTTCGTTGTTTGCCGTGCGCGAGCCCATTGTGACCTTGTGCCCGAGTTGGGCAAGTTTTGTCCCGATAGCATTGCCGACCACGCCGGTCCCTAACACTGCAATATTCATTGGACATTCCTTTCACTATTGACAGACTACCAAAGACGATGGCATCACGCTAGGGTTTAGAGCATCAATGGAATGCTCAGTGAACATCTTCGCTTTTGTTGCTACTATGACGGTTTCGCCTGCTCTTTCTTTTCATCCCATTCGCCCGGGTAAGAACCACACCGGCGTTTCCATTCCTCTTTGAACTTCTCCCGTTCCTCCGGCGCCATGGCGGCAAGTTTTTCTTCGAAGCGCCGCTTCCAGCGGTCGTGTCCCCAGCTACTGCGGTGCAGCCACGGCGTCCAGCCACGCAGGAGCACATGCGAGAGGACCAGCAAGCCGACTGCCTGCCAGAAGCTCAGTTCAGGGCCATTAAAAACGTCGGGAACAATGCCGTTCCAGAGCATCATCACGCCCCACCCAAAGATAACAAGCGCAAGGGTTAAAAACACCAACCCTTTTGCAATTTTTCGAATCCACCAGCGTTTCATTGTTGTCCCTTTCTACAAAGTAAAAAATTCGTCGTACAGTTCCTGTAGTTGTTCGCGCAGGTAGAGCACCGCGTAGCGTTTGCGCGAGAGCAGTGTATTGACCGGCTCGCCCGTACTTTCTGCAATCTCTTTAAAACTTTTCCCTTCCAGCTCGTGCATCACGAAGACCGCGCGCTGTTCATCCGGAAGCTCGTCTAACGCGTCGGCTAACTGTGTCCACACCAACGACCGGGCGTACACCTCGTCTGGAGTGAGTGTCCGGTCGAATAAGATCTGCTCCAGATTCACCGGCGCCGATTCATTGTCCAAATCTGCCGGAAGCGATTCCGGTTTTTTCTTCCGGTACCAGTCGATGATTTTGTTCCGCGCGACAGTGAACAGCCACGACGTCAGTTTTTCAATCGGCTCGGTGACACTGTAGCCTGCCGCCAATTGGTAGAAGACGTCTTGCAGGATGTCTTCCGCGTCTTCCTCCGTGCGCACACGGCGACGGATAAAATCCAGCAAGCGCTTCCGTTCGAAACGAAACGCCTTCTCGACAACCGCATCTTGCCGGATGTTTTGATTGGGCGAGTGCGATGCCGCTATGTCGTGAGAACCGGTCACTCGGTAGCTTTCTCCATAAGACGATTCATTATAGACAATATTGTAATTGTTTCTGGAGCCAAAAAAAAGCATAATCCCGCTTTCCACTGTGTGAAAAGCGGGATTGTGTATTGAGCGAAGAGTGCCTGTTTATGCCGCTTCTTTGATGAGTTCAAGATTAATGGTGATTCTTACCTTCTCGCCTGCAACGAGTCCGCCCGCTTCCGTTGCACGGTTCCACTTCAACCCGAAATCAAACCGGTTGATCTCCGTGGTTGCTTTCCAACCGGTTCGAACGCCCATCTGTTTGTCGTTCAGTGTGCCGAGAATTTCGGCGTCAAACGATACGGGTTTTGTTATATCCCGAATGGTTATGTTACCCTTAATTTTATATGTATTTTCGCTCGTTTTCTCAAATCCCGTGCTCACGAACTTTACTTCCGGGAACTGTTCGGCGTTGAAGAAGTCATCCGACTTCAGATGATTATCGCGCCGCTCATTGTCGGTATTGATGCTTGCTGTTTTAATGACAGCTTCGACGGTGGCATCCGACCAGTCGTCCTTCGCGGAAGTGACTTTAACATCCCATTCGCCAAAGTTTCCGACGACTTCCGAAATCACCAGATGACGTATTCCGAATGTGATGTTGGAATGAGATTTATCGGTACGCCAGTTGCCCTGCGCCAGCACCGATGAAATCGCCATACCCGACACGAGCAAGGCAAACATAAATCGCTTCATAATTCTCTCCTTGAATTGATGTGGTGTAACGTACGTCATTAGTTAGAATTCCCGTCTTCATCAAAAAGTTCCACGCCGATTCCATCGCTATCCCAGACACGAAGAACGCCGTTGTTTTGCTCGATTTTTATACCCGCTTCTGAGAGACGCTTCTTCAGCACATCCAGTGTACCTTGCCCGTGCACACGAATCCGAAACGACTGCAAGCCGAGTGCATCCGGCGGAGCCGGAGCAGACTGGCGGCTATTCCATACATTGAAACCGAGATGGTGGTGATAGCCGCCCGCCGAGACAAACAGCGCGCCCGGATACGACCGCTGCGTTACGCTGAACCCAAGCGTCCGGTGATAAAACTGTTCAGCTTTGGATATATCGGAGACTTGCAAATGCACGTGTCCGATGCGCGTCTCGGGATGTATTCCTGCCCATTCGTCTTTTTTCCCGTCCAATTCCGCAACGAGACTTTCAATGTCCAATTGCTCGGTGATCATAGTTAGCTCGCCGTTGGCGTACTGCCAGAGTTCGCGCGGCCTATCGGCGTAGAGTTCGACACCGTTGCCTTCGGGGTCGGCAAGATACAGCGCCTCGCTGACGCCATGGTTGGCAAACCCCTGAAACATAGCTTGGTGTTCGTAGAGCCGCACAAACGTACGTGCCAATTCTTTTCTGCTTGGATAGAGAATCGCTGTGTGGAATAACCCCGGCGAACGCTGCGAGCGCGGCTTCGCGTCCGGCAGTTCCGTCAGCACAACGCGAGCCGGCTTCTTCTCTGACGCAGAGAGAAATACCGTTGACCCCTTGCGCCGAATTTCTCTGAACCCGAGCATGTCTTTGTAAAATAAGAGCGTCTCGTTGAGCGAACGTACGCGGAGATGAACGTTCTCTATATGTGTCTGCGCCGGCAGTGTGAATGTCTCGTTGTTCATTTTTCTGTCTCTTGATTACACCGCCGCCATTTCCCGTGCATCCGAAATGCGGCGTTGTAGCTCGTCTTTCGGCATATATCCGACGATTCGTTGTACTGGCTTGCCGTTTCGGAATACCAAGAGTGTCGGAATACTGCGTACGCTGAATGCCATCGCGGTTTCCGGGTTGTCGTCAACATTGAGCTTCGTGAATTTGACGTCCCCCGCGTATTCACCCGCCAATTCATCGAGAATCGGCGCAATCATGCGGCAGGGTCCGCACCACTCCGCCCAGAAATCGACAACCGTGAGCGTGTTGCTTTCTGCGACTTCTTTCTTAAATGTGTCATCCGTTATGGTAATGGGTTTCATGATAGCATCCTTTCTGTTATACTGTAATTGCTCCAAATTTTCCTGATTGGTAGTCTAAAAATGTCTGGCGGATTTCTTCCTGCGTGTTCATGACGAATGGACCATAGGTCGCAACGGGCTCGTTCAGTGGTTCTCCGCCTAAGAGGAGAATGTCTGCCGATTGGTCTTGTGATGCGCGCAGAAGAACCGACTCGCCGTTATTCTGAAAAAGAGCCAATTCTCCGAGCGCCATTGCCCGTTGCTCACCGCCGATCGTTGCCGAGCCTGCCATGCCATACGCAAACGCGTTATAGCTTTGCGAGACGGGAATTTCTGCGCTTGCACCCGGCGGAAGAAACACATGATAAAACAGCACAGGCGAAAATGTTTTCACGGATGACTTTTTGCCCTGGTATTCTCCTGCGAGGATTTTCACTCGAACGCCGTCCTGAGTTTCTACAACGGGAATTTCCTCTGCCTTCACGGGAGAAAGCTCCGGAGGCGTCATCTTCTGTGCGCGCGGGAGGTTCAGCCAGATTTGAAACCCGTGCATCATGCCGCCGCGTTGCTTAAAATCCGCGTCGAATAATTCCGAATGTAGAAGCCCTGAGCCTGTAACCATCCAGTCGAGGTCGCCGGGACCGACGAGCACTTTATTGCCGACGGAATCCTTGTGCTCGATGTACCCGTTCAGCAAATAGGTGATCGCGATGAACCCGCGGTGCGGGTGCTCGGGAACGCCTTCGCCTTCATTCGGCTGTATCGCCAGGGGACCGAAATGGTCGAGCAAGAGAAACGGGTCGATCATTTGAATGTCATTCAGCGGTAACGGTCGTCGCACGCGAAAATTCGGCGCTACCTCTACGCGAACGCTTTGGACAATTTTTTCAATTGAACGTGTAGCCATATGCACTCCGGCATTTACAATCGTTGTTGTAAGGATATTCCTAATTTCTTTGTCAGCCTGCCAAGCTCTTCCTGTTCTTCTTCCGTCAGCACCGATGCGAGGTCGGCGACCCGTTGCGCGTGTTGCACGAAAATTTCGTCAAACAACTTCTTTCCTTTTTTCGTCAGTTGCACGAGGACGACGCGGCGGTCTTTTTGATTGTGAATCCGCTCGAGCAATCCTTCCTTTTCTAAATTATCCGCCACTACAGTCATGTTCCCGCCGCTGACGAGTTGCTTCTTGCACAGTTCACCGAGCGGGAGCGGACCGACGTGCCCCAGCGTTTCGAGCGCACCGAACTGCGCTTGGGTAAGTCCGTACCGCCGGATGTCTTCTGCGGTCAACTGGCCGAAGGTTGCGGCGGCGCGGGCAAGCTTTACCCACATGCCCAGTGCTCTCTCCGCCTTCTTGCCGTATCGTTTCGTTGCGTTCATGGTTTTCCTTATTACTTTAAATTTAAACTATTTGAATTGGAAATAAGTTCCCTAAATAATTCCAGAATAGCAATAAATCCTCTAACGTATTGATTTTATTGGTGTTTAGAGAGTTTTTCGAGGAAAGCTTTTGCAGAGCTTATCACTGTTGCGGGGTCGGTGTTTTTCTCCAGCGCGGCATGGAGCCGCAATTGCTTACCCTCATGTTTCAGGTTGGGTTTGTAGGGTTTTAGGTCTTGCGTCTTTGCCATGATAACTTGAAACGGCGCGGGCTCGCCGCTCTCATTCTCACCGTTCCCATAAAACCACAGTTCGTCGGCGGATGGAAAATCGAGGAGAAGTAAATTCCCGCGTACTTCCAGTCTTACAAACCCAAGCTCGCGCGCAAGGATTTTTAATTCAACTGTTGTAAACAGATGCGCGACTTCCTCCGGGTATTCGCCGAAGCGGTCTTTCATCTCGTCTTGCATCGATTGGACGTCTTCACGTTTTTCCGCCTTATAGAGCCGCCGGTAAATATCCAAACGCTCTGCATCGGACTCGATGTAGAAGTCGGGGATGAATGCTTCAATGTCCGTTTCGATAATCGTTTCCACTTTCTGTGAACTGCCGTCGCCCTTTTGTCCGGCAAAAGCATCGCTGAACTCCTGCTCCTTTAATTCCCCGACCGCTTCCTCTACGATTTTCTGGTACATCTCAAACCCCATTTCCATGATGAACCCTGATTGTTCTGCGCCGAGCAAGTTGCCGGCTCCGCGAATTTCCAAATCGCGCATCGCCAGGTTAAACCCGGAGCCGAGTTCCGTAAACTCCTGCAACGCTTGCAACCGCCTTAGTGTTGGCTTCGGCAAGACGGATAACGGCGGCGTGAGCAAATAGGCGTAGGCTTGTTCGTTCGAGCGCCCGACCCGCCCGCGCAATTGGTACAGCTCCGCCAGCCCAAACCTATCCGCGCGATTGATGATAATGGTGTTCACGCTTGGAATGTCAATGCCGGATTCAATGATCTTCGTGCAAATCAGCACATCGTATTTCTTTTCCAGAAACGCCATCATTGCCGCTTCGAGTTCGTGCCCCTTCATCTGTCCGTGCGCGATATGAAACCGCGCCTCCGGGATATGCTCCTGAAGCATCCGTTGAACGTCGTCGATATTCTGGATGCGGTCATGCACAAAGTATATTTGTCCACCGCGCCGCACTTCGCGCAAGATCGCCTCGCGTATCAGCTGTTTGTCGAATTGCGCAATCTCAGTGAGGATGGGGCGCCTATTGCGCGGCGGTGTATTGATAAGTGACAAGTCCCTCGCGCCCATCAACGAAAAATGAAGTGTGCGGGGTATCGGCGTGGCGGTCAGCGTGAGTGTATCCACGTTGGCGCGCAAGTGGCGCAGTTTCTCCTTAGCAGAAACGCCGAATCGTTGCTCCTCGTCGATCACGAGCAAGCCGAGGTCGTTGAATTGCACGTCCTTCGAGAGCAGTCTGTGCGTGCCGATGAGGATGTCGACTTGTTTCTTGTGCAGGTTTTCGAGCACAGCCTTTTGCTCTTTCTTCGACTTAAACCTGTGTAATGCCTCAATTTTCAACGAGTATCGCCCCAGCCGGTCAAGAAACGTATTATAATGCTGTTGCGCAAGGATGGTTGTGGGCACAAGGACGGCAACCTGCTTGCCGCTCAGCACCGCTTTAAATGCCGCGCGGACGGCGATTTCTGTTTTCCCGAAACCGACGTCGCCACAAATAAGCCTATCCATCGGCGAGAATTGCTCCATATCTATCTTTACTTGCCCGGTCGCCTGAGCTTGGTCGGGCGTATCCTCGTACATGAACGACGCCTCCATTTCCTTCTGCCAGTGCGTGTCGGGCGCAAACGCGAAACCGGGTTCGAGCTTCCGCTTGGCGTAAAGGGCGATCAGCTCGCGTGCGATGTCCTTCACACGCTTTTTGGCTTTCGCCTTCAGGCGGTCCCATTGCGGCGCGCCGAGCTTCGTGAGCACGGGAACGTGCCCCTCGCGCGAGGAGTATTTCTGCACGCGGTTGATGTAGTTCAGGTTGACATAGAGTGCATCGTCGTCCTGGTAGAAAACTTTCATCACTTCCTGTTCCGCGCCGCGCACGTTGATTTTCTGCAGTCCCGCAAATTTCCCGATCCCGTAATCCACGTGGACAATAAAATCCCCGCGATGGAGCTGGCTGAGTTCTTTCTGCGTGAAGCCTTTGAACCGCGTCCGCTTCGCGAGTCCTTGACGCTTTAATCGTCCGAAGAGTTCGTGTTCTGTGAGCACAGCTATATTCGCGGCGGGATAGGTGAACCCTGAGTGGACAGCATCGGTGAAGACCGAGTATCGAATGTCGAACGGCGAACTTCGAGATTCATTATTCGGTATTCGATGTTCGGAAATGTTATCTGCTTCTGGAGCTGTCAACTCCTCATCAAATAATTCTTTTAGCCGGCGTTCTTCTTCCTGCGTATCGCAGGCGATGACGACTTCGATCCCTTTGTTGTTCAGGTCGTGAATTTGTTGTACCGCAAGTTTGATGTTTCCGTTCAGGCTTGCCTGTGCGGTGGAAGAAAACCGTATTGTTTTCGGTTGACTTTTGGATTCGAATGAGGAGTGGAGAATGCGCGCAAAGCGGCTCGCCGCACGCTCAACGTCTTCCCACGAGAATCGTTCGCTCCCGAATTTTTGAAGTTCTTCGATTTCTTTTTGGATAAGAATGGATTCATCGAGCAGGAGTATTGCGTCGCTTTTCAGATAGTCGAACAGTGAAGCGGAAGGCGTATCGGATCCGTTCGTAAAGCCGGGCACGATGTGAGCCGTCTCGAGCCGGCGGATAGAGCGCTGGGAGAGAGCATCGAACTCGCGGATGGATTCGACGGAATCGCCCCAGAATTCGATGCGCACCGGGTTATCTCCGATAAACGGGAAGACATCCACAATGCCGCCCCGGACGGCGAAATCGCCATATCCTTCAACGAAATCCTTGCGTTCGAAGCCAAGCGCGGTCAACTTGGCGAGAAATGCCTCAAACGGCTGTTCGCCGCCCGCTTGTATCTGAATGCTTTGCCCTTTAAAAGACTCCGGAAGCGGCACACGGCTGGCGATTCCCTCCGACGACGCCACAACGAGACAAGGGTTGCCTTCGCCAAGCATTCTCAGGGATTCGACCATAGCGATAGAGGTGCTGAGGTCGAGTGCCTCTGCGTGGTGGCTTCCGCCATACACAGCAAGGCGGACGCTCTCTTCTCCGATAAGCAAGGCACAATCGTCGCGTAGCCGCTCGGCTTTTTCTTCATCCGGCACAATCAGAATTATTTGAGTGTGGCATTGCTCAAACACATGCGCCGCAACGAATGCCAATAGCGAGCCGCTCACACCACCAATGTGTAATGGCGTAACGCTCGTGAGGCCGCTCAGACTCTGCGATAATTGTTGAAACGGCTTCGATTGAATAATGTTCTTCTGTATCTTCTTTAGCATTTTTTCGCGCTCATCTCAAAACTGCGGATTGTCTGCCCGATAGAAAACACTCCACCCCTCCCGCGAAAAGTTTAAGACTTAACGCAGGAAGGGTTCTTGAGCAAAGATACTGAAAACAGCCGCTAATTACAACCACTCCGGCTTGCTCGTTGGTTTTCACTGAACAATTTCGTATCTTAGATGCGCCTCAGGAAAGAAGTCGTGAGGCATTTTTCATTCTATGCGGATTCTCGCTGATTTCGCGGATGAACACTGATACCTACTGCTTTGTGATAGCATCAACAGCCTGTTCTCTGCAATCATTCTAACTGTACGAATCCGCGTGCATCTGTGTATATCCGCGAAATCAGCATCATCACTTATGAAGCAACGAGAAGACATACGCAACATCGCCATTATCGCACACGTTGACCACGGGAAAACGACGCTGGTCGACCATATGCTTCGCCAAACCGGGACGTTCCGCGCGAACCAAGAACTGGTCACGCGCGTCATGGATTCCAACGACCTGGAACGCGAGCGCGGCATCACCATTCTTGCGAAGAACACTGCGGTGTTCTACAAATCGAAGGAACATCCGAACGGCATTAAAATCAATATTGTGGATACGCCGGGGCATACGGACTTTGCAGGCGAGGTGGAACGTACGCTCAAAATGGTTGACGGTGTGCTCCTGCTCGTCGATGCGGCGGAAGGTCCTCTGCCCGGCACAAAATTCGTGCTCAAGAAATCGCTTGAGCTGAACTTACAACCCATCGTCGTCATTAATAAAATCGACCGTAAAGACGCACGCCCACACGAGGTGCTGGACGAGGTGTTCGAACTGTTTCTCTCGCTCGGCGCGCACGACCATCAGTTGGATTTTCCGACAATCTATTCCATCGCGAAACAGGGCATAGCAAAACGAGAGCTTGACCAGGAAAGCGAAAACCTGTTGCCTCTGTTCGAGGCAATTATCAGCAAAGTGCCGCCGCCGCCGGGCGACGCCGACTTGCCGTTCAAGATGCTCGTCACGACCATCGACTATAACGATTATCTCGGCAGGCTTGGTATCGGCAGAATATCACAGGGGACTCTCAAGCTTGGCTCGCCGATGAAGGTCGTGCACTACACCGGCACGGTTGAAGATGCGCGGGTTACGAAAATTTATACGTTCGACGGACTCAAGCGGGTCGAAGTGGCTGAAGCAAGCGCGGGCGATATTATCGCCATCGCGGGTATGGAAGACGTTGACATCGGAGAGACGATAGCCGAAGCGTCCGACCCGACGCCATTGCCGTTTGTCTCCATCGAAGAGCCGACGCTCTCGATGAATTTCATCGTGAATAACTCGCCGTTCGCGGGAACGGAGGGTAAGTACGTTACGACACGGCATTTGGGAGAACGCCTCGCACGTGAGTTGCGCTCGAATGTTAGTCTGCGCGTAGAGTTGACGGACTCGCCGGATGTGTTCAAGGTCAGCGGCAGAGGCGAACTGCATCTGGGTATTTTGATCGAGACGATGCGGCGCGAGGGGTACGAGTTTCAGGTCTCCCGCCCGGAGGTTATCTACAAGCGCATTGACGATGTTCTCTCCGAACCGATGGAGCATGTGATTATCGACGTGCCGGACGAGTTCACGGGCGTGGTGATCGAAAACCTCGGACAGCGACGCGGCGAAATGAAGAACATGTTGCAGGCACAGGGTAACACGCGGCTGGAATTCGTCGTGCCGGCGCGCGGGCTAATCGGATTCCGCTCGGAATTCATGACCCAAACAAAAGGCAACGGTATCCTGCACCATAATTTCCACGGCTACGAGCCGGTGAAAGGCGAGATCGCCACGCGTACCCGCGGCGCGCTGATTGTGCTGGAAGACGGTATCGCCGTCCCCTACGCCATGTATAAATTGCAGGAGCGCTCGAAGTTCTTCATCGAGCCCGGTATCCGGGTGTACGCGGGCATGGTCGTCGGGGAAAACTCCCGCGAACATGATATGGTTGTGAACATCTGCAAAACGAAGCATCTCACCAATATGCGGGCGTCCGGCGCGGACGAAGCTATCCGACTCGAAACGCCTCACATCATGACGCTCGAACAGGCTATCGAGTGGATCAGCGAAGATGAATACGTCGAAGTAACGCCAAAATCCATCCGCCTGCGAAAACGGTATCTCGACACAAACGAGCGCAACCGGATGGGCAAAAAGAAGGCAGAAATGGCGGAAGTCTAAGCAATATTGGGGAATTATTTTGTTTGAGAAAGTGTTATTTTCTTACGTCTTGTTCACCGCTTACCATGTATCACTTATTTAAGGAGTACCTGCCATGAAAAAACCGGTCGCGATGTTGCTCGGCATTCTCGTTGCCGCTCTTGTGTCTTCGGCTTCGATGACGGCGCAGGACAAAAAGATGGAAAAGGAAATGACTGTTACAGGCGAAGTGGTAGATGTTGCCTGTTACCTTTCACGAGGCGCACAGGGCGAGGGGCATATTAGATGCGCGCAAGCATGCGCCAAGGGCGGCGGCGCGTTAGGCCTCCTCGCGGCAGACGGAAAGCTCTATGTTTCGTTATTGCCTGATGACCACAAGAATAGCCCGAACGCGATTTTGATGGACCATATCGGCATGAATATTGAAGCGAAAGGCTTTGTACGCGCGAAGGGCGGTACGCAGGGCATGATGATCAGGAGTGTAGCGGCGGCACAGAAGTAATTGGCTGTACCGGCATTCAGCCAGCACGTTTACACATCATCGTATCGTAAGAAGGCGATTCGGAGAGAATCGCCTTTTTTATTTGTTTCCATGAAACGCATCGTTCGTACAATTTCCAACGTCCTTATGCATAGTCTCCTCTTTCTTGCGGCACTCACGGCGTTCTTTGCGTGCGAGAAGCCGCTCGAGCCGTTCACTGGTCCCGGCGTCCATGTACTGTTCATCGGCAACAGCTTAACGTACTTCAACAACCTCCCCGCTACTCTACAAGGCGTGATGAAAGCCGGTGGAGAAGAGATGAGCTACCACTCCGTCGCCAACCCCGATTTTGCGCTGATCGACCACCTCAACGGCGGAAGCGACGCCGTCGACCAGGTCAAACGCGGCGGGTGGGATTTCGTCATTATGCAACAAGGACCCTCGTCTTTGCCGGAGAGCCGCGAACTACTGGTCGACGCGACAAAACAATTCGACCAACACATTAAGGGCGTGAAGGGGCAGACCGCGTTGTATATGGTATGGCCAGATAAGAGCCGAATGTCGTTCTTCGAAGATGTACGCGTGTCGTATAAAAGCGCCGCTGATGCAGTCGGCGGGTTGTTTATACCGGCGGGAGAAGCGTGGTTGACTGCTTGGCAGGAAGAACCACAGCTCGCGCTCTATGGTTCTGACGATTTTCATCCCTCGTCTCTCGGCACCTATTTAGCCGCGCTGGTGATGTACGAACAAATCACCGGAAAAGACGCGCGCGAGCTTCCAGGGCAAGCTGTGGTGGACGGCAAAACGCTTCTTACACCGGAGTCCACCGTACGGCTTCTGCAACGCGCCGCCCACTCAACGAACGCGAGGTACGCGGAGAATTAACTTTCCTCATTATAGGCACGGAAACACAACAGGCGATTTGTGAGAATCGCCTGTTGTGTTATTGTAGCACCACCTTTGAAAACCCAAGCCCGTCCGGCTCTTTGCCTGTAACGAGTCGGTCAATAATCTTCCATTCCTTCAAATCAAGAATCGTCACAACGTCCGCTTGCGTATTAGCGATATAGGCATATGCGCCGGAGGGCTCGATCAAGATTCCCACAGGTACCGGGCTTGTGCCGAACTGGCCGCTGAACAGCCGCTTGTCCACGTCGTTGACGGGGCTGAACTCCATTTTGATGCGCTGGATTTCTTTCCGCTCTTTCGTATCGAACACGGCAACCTCGCCCGATTCCGCGTTGGAGACGAGCGCGTGTTTACCGTCCGGCGTAATCTTCACGCGGATAGGAAAGGCTTCGGACTTGAGTGTTGCCAGAATTTCGTGCGTGGCGGCATCCAAGATGGAAACGGTGTTCGCTGAGCGGTTCGTCACCCAGACTTCTTTGCCGTCCGGTGTTATCGCGATGCCCTCCGCTCCCGCGCCGGTCGGGATGTCGGCAAGCTTCTTATTGGTTTTCAGGTCAAGAATCGTGGTGGTGCCGGAGCCGATGTTGGCGACGAAAGCCTTTGACAAATCTTTCGTCACAACAACCATGTGAGAAACGTTCTGGTCCGTAGTGATGACGTTAAGAACTTTACCGGCTTCAATATCCACCAGCAGAAGCGCCTTGTTGGCTTCGACGGTGACGGTGACTGTGTTGTCCTTCATCCACTCAATGCCATGCGGGCGGCGGTATTCGCCCAGGCTGACGGATTTTACCTTTTTCTTGCCCGGAATATCAATCACGGTGACCGTAATGCCGGGGTTGGGTCCGTTACCGTAGTCTGCAACTACGGCGATCTTCCCGTCCGGCGATACGGCTACTTCATGCGGGTGCAGTCCGGTGGGAATGGTCGCCAGTGATTTCTTCGACGCCGCGTCAAAAAGCATTGCGGTATGGTCGGATTTGTTGAGGACAATGAGTGTGCCGGTTTGAGCAGAAACGGTCGACACACCAATAACGAGTATTGAGAGTAAAAACTTTGTTTTCTTCATTACGTTAAGCTCCCTTAAGAAATATTATCGCGTTATGAGATTCGTTTCAAACAATTTCAGTATGCGTTTGTATTCGTCCATCCAGCTGGTCGGCTCGACGAAGCCGTGGTCTTCGAGCGGATACGACGCCATCTCCCAGTTTTCTTTCTTCAGTTCGATGAGTCTCTGCGCCAGCCGCACCGCGTCCTGGTAATGCACGTTCACATCCACCATGCCGTGACAGATGAGCAGCGCGCCCTTTAACCCGGCGGCGTGGTAAATGGGCGAACTGCGGCGGTAAGCGACGGTATCTTCGTGTGGGATGTTGAGAATGTTGGAGGTATAGCCGTGATTGTAATGCGCCCAGTCGGTGACGGGACGGAGCGCGGCGCCCGCGGCGAACACGTCCGGCGTCGTAAACATCGCCATCAACGTGATGAAGCCGCCGTACGAGCCGCCATAGACCCCGATACGCTTCGGGTCAATGCCGTGACTGGCGGAAAGCCACCGTGCGCCGTCCACGTTATCCTCTAAATCCTTCCCGCCCATGAATCGGTAAATCGCTGTGCGCCAGTCCCGCCCAAGCCCCGCGCTCGCGCGGTAGTCCAGGTCAAGCACCGTATAGCCTTTGTCCACGAGAAGATTATGGAACATATACTCGCGGAAATAATTGCTCCACCACTTGTGCGCGTTCTGCAAATACCCGGCACCGTGAACGAACACGACCGCCGCGCCGTTTGGATTTTCCGGCTTGTAGAGCCGCGCAGGAACGTCCACGCCATCGCGTGCTTTGAACGTCAGCACTTGCGGCGCGCGCCAGTCGTAGGACGCAAATTCCTTTGAGCGCGAATCGGTGGCCTGCGTTGCCTTCGCTCCGGGCTTGTTGTCCATCAGGTAGAGTTCAGGAAACTTATTACCGAACGAATACAGAACGGCGATCCTGCTTTCGTCGGGCGAAAGCTCGGCGGCGTTGCGCCCTTCCATCGAGGTGATGCGCGTGCGGTCGCCGCCGTCTATCGGCATGGAGTACAGATGCCGCTCACCGAAATGAACTTCGTTCGAGCCGAAGTACCAGCGTTTTTTATCGCGGGACATGGCGAGATCGTAGAGTTCAAATTTTCCCCTGGTAAGCTGTGTCTTCGTTTTGCCGTCCAGCGTCACCGTATACAGATGCGAGTAGCCGTCCGTTTCCGATTGAAAATAGATTCGTTTCGAATCGGGCATCCACCCGACGTTTTCCGTGAACCCAAACCCGCGTATGCCGGGTCCGCCAATCCACGCGTCGTCGTGTTGTGTCTCCACAACCGTGGTAAATTTTGCCTGTTCCGCGTCCAGAAGCACAATCCATCTGTCTTTATTATCCTGTGAAAAGAATTGTGCGAATGCCGTCTTACCGTCGTGCGACCAATAGGGACCGTTGTACGATACAGCGCGCGGCTTGGGCTTCGCTTTGGTCGTGTCGCCTGCCGCTTTTGGCGGAAGAACTCCCTGCACATCGTCCGGCTTCACCTGCATCACCGAATCGAGCACGACGTTGTAGACGAAGAACTCGTACGTCGTTTGCGGTTCGCCGACTTTTGTGCGCGCGTTGATGTCCTCCGTAAAGCCGCTTTCAGTGACATAGTTCGGCACAATTGTGCGTTTGGCGTCGCCGGCGCTCTGCGAAAGAATAAACGTCACGTACTGCTCGTCCGGAGAGAGCACGAAACTAAAGGCGTTTTTTTGTCCGAGGAAATATGATTTTGGCTTTCG
>DATCJD010000030.1:0-6311 GCA_036507435.1 Bacteroidota bacterium | reverse complement strand
CAACAAAAAACTCCTGCGTGGTTTTATGATGAATAGGCAACGAAGTGCGCGAGAAGTTATCGAAACTCATTCCGAATTTTTCAAACGCAGATTTGTTGAGCGGGTGGTATCGATCGACCACCGCATGTGGAGTAATCTTCTCTTTTTCAGCAGTCACGGTAATGGCGACGCCATGCTCATCGGAACCGCAGATAAACACCACATCCCTTTTTTTCAGACGCTGATACCGGACATAGATATCCGACGGCAAATATGCTCCTGCACAGTGCCCTAAATGAATCAGCCCATTGGCGTACGGTAAAGCGGCTGTAACGAGGATGCGTTTGAACATGGGTTAGACAGAATACTCGGAGATACTGGATTTTTTTAAATCAAACGCGAGATTGGTTAAGATGAGAGGAATGTAAACATTTTTGCCTATAAGAGCAATGCTCGCTTCGACGCATTCGAGAGCCGCCGGAAGATTCGCGTCGGGAAACCGTTCGATGAAACGACGCGCGTCTTCATACTCTTGTCCGACTCCAACTGAACCACGTTCACGTAGCACCATTGCCTCGCGCAACCACAATTGCAACATGCGTAACGCTCGTTCAACATTCGAGCGGTCGACGCCCGCGCCGATTTTTTCCACTTCCGAAAAAAGCAGGGAAGGCTTCGTGCCGAGCGCTGCGCGCATAAACTGCACGACTTCCTCTCGTTCCGCTTTTACCTCAACACTCAGCAGGTCTATAGCCCGATCATAACTGCCTTCTGCGAGCTTTGCAATGAGTGCGGCTTGGTCTTGTTCCACACCCTCATGTGTCGTTAAATGATCACGGAGCTCGGTTTCATCAATCGGATCAAATTGCACCAACTGACAGCGTGAAAGTATCGTTGGCAGGAGCTTATCATGTTGGGAAGTCGTCAAGATCAGGATCGTATTCGCCGAAGGTTCTTCGAGTGTCTTCAACAACGAATTGCTCGCCTCCGGGTTCATGTCCTCGGCATTGGAGATGATAAAGACCTTCTTCCCTTCCTCAAACATCGAGAGCGACGACTGGCGTTTTATTTCCCGAATACTGTTAATCTTGATGAAGTTTGCTTTAGGGATGGAAATCCGGTGATAGGGATTTTCCGCTTTGAGCCGCAATTGTTCCTGCAGAGCTTCCACCTGCTCTTCTGTGAGAACAGCAACTGGGTCATCGCCCTTTTTCTCGTTCTTCCCGACGGGGAGTGAGCAGATAAATTGAATGTTGGGGTGCCGCAAGGCGTCGACTTTTTTACAGCTTACACAATCATTGCACGCAGTGCCCCGCTGCTTTTCACAATTGAGGGCACGGGCGAACTCAATTGCCGTTGTGTCCTTACCCACGCCAAGCCCGCCGTAGAATAAATACGCGTGCGCAATTTGTCCGCCCTCCAACGCACGGCGGAGCAGTTCCTTTACTCGATGTTGCCCTATAATGCGATTCCAGCTCATATTAGAAAGCGTGCCCGACGCCAAAGTGCAAAACGCCGTTTGAAAACGTTTCCGGGAAAAAACGCCGTTCGGTGACCCACCGCTGTCCCGGCAACGCGAACGGGTCGTACGTGCGAAATCCATAATCAATGCGGAGTGGTCCGGCAATAGTATCGAAACGGATACCGAACCCAGCCGCCATGGCAATTTGGCTTATGCGCATATGCTTCATGTCTACCCAGACATTGCCCGCATCATAGAAGAACACCAGCGAGAGCTTCGGCAGTTCGAGGAACCAGAGCCTCCCGGCATTTTTGAAAAGGTGCCAGCGAGCTTCGAGACTTGCTTCAAGTAGCGCGGTTCCACCCTCGCCCGGCTCTACTAAGTCTGCGCCTAACGACCGTGCTTTCCAGCCGCGCACGCTACCGCTCCCCCCGCCAAAAAAACGGCGCGGCAACGGTACAGGTGCAGGTGAATTGCCGTAGAGCTCCGCAAAACCCCCACGCGCTCGTAATGCCCAAATGAGTTTGCGCTGTTGTCCGGGATCCCAATACCATTGACCGACCGCGGAAAACTTGATGTACTTCGAATAGGGCAGGTCAGTGCCGAATAAGCCGCCGGTAATTGTCGGCAGGAATCCCGATTCTTCGAACGTGCCCGAATGAAAAAAACCCTCTGACGGAGAAAACAGGTCGTTTCGTTTGTCGCGCTGCATCGTGAACGTTAGTACGGAATTAAACTGCGGCCTGCGGTCGAGTGTGAAGCGCGAGAGAATCAAGCTGTCAATTCCGGGCACAACCGGGGAGAAACTTACGCGCTCAAGATTCCATTCGATAAAAATTCTCGTGTATTGCGCCTGTTGCCAGTTGAAACCGACCCGGTTCCGCAATATCGGCACAAAATATATTTTCTCTTTTTCTACAAGAGCAGAGATCGTCCAGATAAGACTCACTTTATTGGTAATGAAAAATGGCTGAATCATCTGTGTCGATAGTTCTACGGTCGAAATGAGCGTCGTATCGCGAAAACCGTTAGGCCCGAAGACGCCGCCGAAATCCAAATCCTGGATGGACTGCAGACTCACGCGTAGCCGCGTGGAAAGATTTCTCGCGCCGCCAAGAAAATTCCTGTTGTTGTAGCCGAGGCCCAATTGAAGATTAAAGGCATTCTTTTCGTCGTTGACGCCGAACTCCGGAGAAAGCTCGTGAAACAAACGCGGTCGTGCAAGGATACGCACGGGTAAATCAGCGCTCGAATCCGGCAGTTGGTCGAGCAAGTGTTCAATCTGCACCCTCTCAAACACGCCCAGGCGGTTCAGGTTTCGTTCGCTCTCAATCTTTTTCCTTTCGCTGTAATAATCGCCGGTGGCGAAATCCAGATGGCGCAAGATGACCGCCGTATCAATACGGACGGCTACAGTGGAATCTTGTTGTATATCAATATTGCCAAAATGATACCGCGTGCCGGGGGTAAAAGAAAATGATATGGAAAAGTTGTTTGTGGACATGTACCTCACCGCCTCAGGCCTTCCCACCTGCACATTCACATACCCATAATTGAGGAATAGATTCAGCGTACGGCGTACCTCCTCTGAGACGCGTTGCTTCATGAAGGGGGCACCGATGTCCAAAAGGCGGTTGTTTTCTATTTCCTCCAGTAAATCGTCGGGAAGCCCGGCTAAGCCATCATATCTCAGCGTGTCGATATACGAGCGCAGTCCCTCTTGTATGGTAAAGGTCAGGTCGACACGCTTGTGTTCGTCATCGAATCGTATCGTCGTGTCAATCCTAGTATGATAATAACCGTTATCTTCGTAGTAAGCCTTGAGCAACACGAGGTCTGTCGCGAACTGAGCGGCGTCGTAGAATTCCGCTTCCTCCCCCAATTTTTCGCTGATGGAGTATAATGTTTTCCAGAACCAACCGGGGGTCTCTCGCGACTGTAAAATGTCCCTCAACTCCGATTCATCGAACGCACTGTTGCCGACGAACTGGATGCGGTCGACTTCGTATTCACGCGTCGGTTCTTGTGCAGAGGCTGAACCAGCACAGAGAGAGAAAATAAAAGCATAGGATATCGTCAAACGGCTCATGGGGAGTGAATAACAAAAATCCCGCCATCGGGCGGGATTGTATTGATGTCTCGTCTCAAAAAATCCGGCGGGACAAAGCGGAAAAATTAATACTCTTTCTCATCTTCGAAAAAGAAGTCGTCGTCCGACGGATGGTCAGGCCAAATTTCTTCTATGCTTTCAAAGAGTTCATCACTGTCTTCCAGCTCCTCAAGATTGTGCAGAACCTGCATGGGAGCTCCCGTCCGCACAGCGTAATCGATTAACTCTTCCTTCGTTGCAGGCCATGGCGCATCGTCTAAGTGAGATGCTAATTCGAGTGTCCAAATCATGATACGCTCCTACGACGAACATCCCTCTTCACCTCGCGTTGAGTACTCGTCCGTGTCAGAGTGTTATTGTCGACCGCCGTCCACCTCGCTCTTGACCGCGTCAACGTAGTTAAAGTCATTGAAAAAATAATCAATCGGATTTTGTTGGACACCGTTGAGGCGGACTTCATAATGTAAATGTGGATTAGTTGCTATGCCTGTTTTACCGCACAGACCGATGAGGTCTCCGCGTTTGATTTGTTGTCCCTCACGCGCAATGACTTTGCTTAGGTGACCGTAGAGCGTCGTATAGCCGTAGCCGTGGTTAATCATCACCATATTTCCGTAACCGCTTGTGTTACGGCCTGCAATTTGAATGATACCGTTGCCGGCGGCATAAATCGGCGTTCCTGCGTCGCTGACAATGTCTGTTCCTTCGTGCGGCCTGTTGATCCGGAAAATTGGGTGGAACCGCATACCGAATTTGCTCGAAAGAAATCCTTCCATCGGTTTGATCGCCGGCAAGTGGGCAAACCGCACCTGATTATCTTCGTACCGGTCTGCTACCTGACTATAACTGCTATGCTGAAGTTGAAGTTCCCGTTCAGCACTGGAAAGCAATGAAGAGACACGCTGTAACTGTTCATCGACATCCGGTGAGCCGCCGAAATAGACTTTCTCCTCCGTTCCACCGACGCCCGCTTTGCGAGTATCATCATCTACCTGTGGTAAATCCACAAGGAGCCGGAGTTCATTACCGCGCTCGTTTAATTCCGCCAACTGATGTTCTAACCGTTCGAGAGTTGTGGAAACAGAACGCAATTGTTGTTTCAGCAACGCATTCTCACTGTACAGGATGCCTGTGCGAATAATGCCCAGTCCAAGAACGTCGTCGTACTCCTCGTTAAGCCACACCGAGCACACAACCACAATCAGTGTTAACGCGATCGCGACAGTCGAAATTTTTAATTTCGCAGTCTTCGCCTCGATAAAACTAAGCCGCTCGGAAGAAAAATAATAGAGTTTCAGTTTACCCATTTATGCTCTTGACTGGTCTACAATGAGACGAACATATCCGCGGGAAGTTGCAAAAACAACCCTGAGAATACCGTGAAAAACGCAGTCGAAAATAGGAAATAATTAAGGATTTGTCAAGGAATTACTTCGTTTACTCAAAATCATGCTCAAAATAATCAATAGCCCGCTTTCCCTTTGTTTTTTCGGTAATGACAGCGTCAAGCCGTTTTGAAAATTCCTTAGCGGCGTCATAACCGTAATGTTTCAAGAGATAATCGAGCGCGATAACCTCTGTAATGACCGTCACATTTTTGCCGGGGAAAATCGGCAAACGCACGTGGGGTATATCCACGCCGATAATTTTAATCAATTCATGGTCAAGCCCGGTGCGCGTGTACTCCACATCGTGTTTCCATTCTTCAAGCTCGATGAGAATTTCCACCCTCTTTTGAAAACGAATTGCGCGGATACCGAAGATCGAACGCACGTCAATCAATCCTAAGCCGCGAATTTCCATGAAGTGTTTCACGACGTCCGTGCCCGCTCCCATCAAGATTCCCTCGCCCTTCCGCGTCACCATCACCACGTCATCGGACACAAGGCGGTGACCGCGTTCTACGAGGTCCAGCGCAATTTCACTCTTGCCGATACCCGACCTCCCCACCAACAACACGCCAACGCCGTACACATCAATGAACGAACCGTGAATGACAGTTTGCGGCGCAAACTGGTCGTCCAAGAAATCGCTGATGAAGTAAACAAATTTCGTCGTCTCTTGAGGAGATTGAAAAATCGAAACGCCTTTTTTTGTCGCCAGATTCACTAATTCATCATCAAGCACGTTATCATTCGTGACGATCATGCAAGGAACGTCGAACTGCAAAATATTTTCGAATGCCTTTATACGCTCTTTCAGCGAAAGATGCTGAAGGTACCGAATTTCCGTGTTCCCGAATACCTGCACACGGTCGTACGTAAACAACTCGACATACCCCGCCAGGGCAAGCCCAGGCCTGTGGATATTCTTATCTTTCAGCTCTTTTTCAAAACCCGATTCGCCGTTGAGGGGCCTGAGCTTCAGGCGCTCTTTATTTTTCTCGTACAAAAAGCCGACGGTAATACTCCGGCGCCGCGTTTCTTTCAGTTTGCCTAATGCCATAGACGTTTATCGTGTGCTGGGTTACACGGCTTTCGCGCGAACTCTGCGTACCGTTTTTTTATCCTTTTCACGCATTTTGGCTTTGTGTTTTTTCAGCTGAACTGTGACTTTCTTTATCGCCGCATCAATTGACTTAAAAAAATCGGCGCTGTGCGCCACGCCTGTCAATCGCGCTCTATAGACCGAAACAATTATTTCTGCAATTTTGTCGCTGTTGCGATTTTTTTCAAATTTCAAAATGATACTGCTTTTTACGATACCGTCATGGAATCGTTCCAGCCTCACCGCTTCGCGTTCCGCATACTCTAAGAGTGT
>DATCJD010000029.1:0-4197 GCA_036507435.1 Bacteroidota bacterium | reverse complement strand
CCTTCGGAGCCATGATGACCATGCCGGGAATACATCGCAGGTATGAGAGGTCGAATACGCCATGATGCGTCGGACCATCGGCACCGACCAACCCGCCGCGATCCAAGACTAAAACGATGGGCAAATGCTGGAGCGCAACGTCATGAATCACCTGATCGTATGCCCGTTGTAAAAATGTCGAGTAAATCGCCGTCACCGGAATGTACCCTTCCGTCGCCATCCCCGCCGCAAACGTAACGGCGTGTTGTTCGGCAATGCCCACGTCAAAATATCGTTCCGGCATTTCTTTTTGGAGGATTGTCAATCCGGTACCGTCCGCCATCGCAGCAGTGATGCCGACAACTTTGGGATTCATTTTGCAAATTTCCACAAGCGCTTTGCCGAATAAAGCTGTGTACGCAGGCGGAGCCGATGATTTCGGCATCGTGCCGGTGACTTTATCAAACGGCGTAACGCCGTGCAGTCGCGTAATTTCCTTTTCTGCGGGCGGATACCCCTTACCCTTTTTCGTTACGGTGTGGATGAGAATCGGACCGTGCAAATCTTTTACGTGTCGAAAGACTTCCACTAACTTCACAACATTATGTCCGTTGAACGGGCCGAGATACCGAAATCCCAGCGCCTCGAACAACATACCCGGCGTTACGACTGCTTTCACGCCCTTTTCGACTTTTTGCACGGCTACACGCAGACGGTCGCCGAACGTATCGAGCTTCCCGGTGAGGTCCCACACGTTTGCTTTCAGCGTATTATAGGCAGGATGCGTGAGAACTTCGTTAAAATAATTCTGCAACGACCATGTCTGAGGCGAATAGGACGAGAGGGAAACCATTTGGTTATCGTTGAGCACGACAATCATGTCTTTCTTAAGCAATCCGGCATTATTCATGCCCTCGTACGCCATGCCGCCAGTAAGTGACCCGTCTCCAACAACGGCGACTACTTTAAAATTCTCTCCCTTGAAATCGCGCGCGGCGGCGACACCCAAAGCGGCGGAAACCGCCGTGCTGGCATGGCCGGCGCCAAAGACGTCGTATTCGCTTTCATCACGTCTCAAAAAGCCGCTGATACCGTTAAGCTGGCGCAAGCCGTGAAAACGGTCTTTGCGTCCGGTTAACAGTTTATGAGGATAAGCTTGGTGCCCGACATCCCAAATAATTTTGTCAATGGGCGTATTAAATGCATAGTGAAGCGCAACGGCAAGTTCAACCGTCCCTAACCCTGCGCCGAGATGCCCGCCTGTTTTAGAAACTGCGTCAACGAGAAAATCACGCACCTCCGTGCAGACGGCTCGCAAGTCCTTTACGTCAACTTTGCGTAAGTCTTCGGGGAAATTAATCTTATCGAAAAATGTAACTTCTGTGTGATCCATTCACAATCCTATGATTCTAAGTCGCTGACCTCAAAATTTCCTTCTGCATCCTTGCCCAATTTTTTAAGACGCAGTTCCGTATTGCGCAGTTTTTCACTGCACAATTTGGAAAGCAGTACCCCTTCCTCATACAACTCCATAGCTTTATCGAGTGGCACATCGCCGGATTCGAGCGACTCCACAATCGCTTCGAGCCGTTTCAGAGATGCTTCAAAGCTCTGCCCGTTTGCCTGTACTGTTCCGGAAGAAACTGATTTCTTTGCCATTATGTTTTCTCAACGCGCGTTGATACTTCGCCGTCATGAAACTGAATCTCCGCCCGGTCTCCGTCATGTAACGCACGAGCAGACGAGACCACCTGGCCGTCTTTCCTCACAACCGTATAGCCCCGTTCTAAAACACGCACTGGACTCAAAGCTTCGAGCCGCTGTTGAAATCCCTGATGACGGCTTGCGGCGAACTTATAGAGATGAGCAAAGGTGAGTGTCAGGCTTCGCTCGAGTTCATCGACGCGTTGAGCGGATTGGCGGAACAAATCTTTCGGCTTGTTGAATGAATAGCTTGAGACCAGGCTTCCGATTCTCTCACGCAATCCCGTTACCCGGTCGAATAAATTCTGATGCGTAGTATACCATAAATTGCGTAGAATATCAAGAAGCTCTGTGCGGTCGCGCACCACAAGCTCCGCCGCCGCGGAAGGCGTTGGGGCGCGAAGGTCTGCAACAAAATCCGCAATGCAGAAATCTATCTCGTGTCCCACCGCGCTGATGACGGGAATTTGGGAATCGTAGATTGCGCGTGCGACGACCTCTTCGTTGAATGCCCACAGGTCTTCAAACGAACCGCCGCCCCGTCCCACAATCAACACGTCAAGTTTGCCGTAGCGATTCATCTCACGAATTGCGTCGGCAATCTCTTCCGCCGCACCTACTCCCTGCACGTGAACCGGATATACGATAACCTCGAGTGTCGGCATTCTCCGTGAAAGCACTGAGCGAATATCCTGCAGCGCGGCGCCCGTGGCGGATGTAACAACTCCGATACGTTCCGGATACTCAGGTATCGGTTTCTTGTGTTCCGGGTCGAAGAGTCCTTCTGCTTCGAGCTTTTGCTTCAAGCGTTCGAATGCAAGCTGTAGCTCGCCGACGCCAAGGGGCTGTATCTGGACGACGTCAAGCTGGTAATTCCCACGCGGAGGGTATACGGTGACCGACCCGCGCGCGATCACTTTCATTCCATCCTCCGGCTTAAAGGGCAAGTTGGCAACCCGACTGCGCCACATGACGCCGGATATCTGCGCGCCTTCGTCTTTGAGCGTAAAATAAAAATGCCCGGACGTGTGCAGTTTGGCGTTTGAAATTTCACCCTGAATCCATACCTGCGGGAACGACGACTCCAGCATCTGCTTGATATGAGCCGTTATTTCCGAAACGGAATGAACTTTCTTTTCAGCGCTAAAATTCATACTGGTAATTTCGTTCTCATTGTTCATCAAAATAGAGAAAGCTCGTGTGACATTCAATAGAATCTTGTCTTTCAAACGAGTCTTGGGTATATTGGCACGTCTTTCATACCTTCTTCAAAGGAATACAGTATGGCTGTTGACGTTCTTGCGATTGGTCCTCACCCGGACGATATCGAGCTTGCGTGCGGCGGCACTGTTGCCTCATTGGTAAAACAGGGGTACAGAGTCGCTCTTGCAGATTTGACGCGCGGCGAAATGGGCACACGCGGTACGAAAGAAATTCGCGCGAAGGAAGCCGCTCGCGCCGCAAAGATTCTTGGCGTCAACACACGGTATAACCTTGAAATCCCCGACGGCGGCATTGAACTCAACCAAGCGAATCTTCGTAAAGTCATCTCGCTGATACGCGAACTCCAGCCGAAAATATTACTTATACCGTATTCAGTCGAACGCCACCCGGACCATGTCCACGGACACCAACTGTGCAAGGAAGCCTGGTTTTATTCCGGCTTGGCTAAGCTCGAAACCAAAAAGAATGGAAAAGCTCAGGCTCCTCATCGTCCCGATAATTACTTCGAATATATGCAGTGGCATCATTTCGTTCCTACGTTTATCGTGGATATTTCGGATACCTTTAAGTTAAAAATGGATTCCATCCGTGCGCATGAATCACAATTTCACAACCCGAAAAGTAAAGAGCCGGAAACGCGGCTGAGCAAGCCGGATTTTTTCGACCGGGTTGAAACGGATGATAAATTCTACGGCCAGCGTATTGGAGTAAAATACGGCGAGCCGTTTTATTCCATCGCCCCTATCGGTGTGCGGAGTCCGTTCGAACTTCTCACCAATAAAAAATAGATGCGCGGTGCGTTTTTTTCTATATTGCGCTAATGTCCTGCACAATCACGCTCATTAACCATGCAACTGTCCTGATTCAATTGGATGGCGTCAACATTCTCACTGACCCGATTTATTCTAATACGATTTCGTTTTTCATCCCACGGCTCAAAAAGCCGGGCATCCCGTTCAACGACCTACAACTGATTCATCTTATCCTTATCTCCCATTCCGATTACGACCATCTGAACCTGAGGACGCTCCGCCAGCTCAGTCGCCATCATTCAGCCGCAATTGCCGTTCCCAAGGGACTTGCTTCCTACGCACACCGGACAGGATTCAAGGACATTTTTGAAGTGAACCTGTGGGATGAAATGACATGGGGAGATATCCGCATCACATGCACTCCAGCCAAACATTCCGGCACCCGGACATTCTTTGATAAAAGCAAATCGCTTTCCTGCGGCTATGTCCTGCAATCCCGCACACGTACGGTTTATTTTTCGGGAGACACGGGGTATGC
>DATCJD010000028.1:0-7034 GCA_036507435.1 Bacteroidota bacterium | reverse complement strand
GTTGAGGGGTATGCAAAAATATTGCGACAGGAATATGAAAAGGCGATTGACGATAACGGGATGCAATTCCTCCGGTCTATTCTCGATGCGTGTTCGCATATGAAAAATCTTATCGAAGACCTCCTTCAGCTTTCACGCGTCGGAAGACTGGCGGACGTCAAGAAAGAGGTCAATATCCCGTGGGTGGTTACGGAGGTCGTTGAAGAACTAAGGTTTATCATTCAGGAACGGAAAGCCCGAATTACCATAGCTGAAAATATCCCGAATGTGGTCAGTGTAGAAACCTATATCAAAGTGGTTTTTCGTAATCTCCTGTCGAATGCCATTAAATTTTGCGATAAACCCGTGCCGGAGATAGAGGTTGGTGTCTTAGGAGGGGAGCATCCGGTATTTTTTGTCAAAGATAACGGCATCGGCATTGAAAGCGAGTATTTTGATAAAATCTTTATGATATTTCAACGACTGCACAAGCGGTACGAAGGGACAGGAGCGGGGTTAACCATTACAAAAAAAATCGTCGAAGCACACGGGGGGCGTATCTGGGTTGAATCAACGCCAGGTGTCGGTTCGACTTTTTATTTTACCATACCGTTGTAGAAAGGGGACTTACCTTGGATTCATCCTCTCCCCCGATGAACATTATTATCATCGAGGATAACCAGGATCATGCGCGGATTCTGAAATGGGCATTCGAGCAAAACAGTCGAAACGATCAATTGGTCTTTTTTGCCGACCCACAGGTTGCACTTGATTTTGTGACGGGCACAAAAAAAGAACATGCATTTGCGCCCGACCTCGTATTCCTTGACCTCAATTTGCCAAAGATTGACGGCCGGGACGTCTTGCGCGTATTGAAGTCCACCGAGTCGACAAAAAAAATCCCCGTCATTGTTCTCAGCAGTTCTGACAGGGAAGAGGATGTGCATTTTGCTTACCAGTTAGGGGCAAATACGTATATCAGTAAATCCTTATTACTTAACCAGCTGACACTTTCGCTCAAGACCATATTGGATTATTGGTCGCAAATTGCAAAACTCCCACCGAGGACTTAATAGCGTATGACCGACGACGGATCGATTTTAGTACTGCTTGTTGAGGACAACGCCGATTTCTCCAAACTCGTTCGCCTCTATCTCGGGAAGTTTGACGAGGCAAAATTCGAAGTGCTCTGGAGGGATAACGGCCGCGAGGCAATTGAAGAGATTGAGCGTAACAACAAGCTCGATGTCGTGTTGATGGACTATTTTTTGCCGGGATTAAACGGTCTTGAGATTACACAGACGCTCAGAAAAAAATCGATTGACGTGCCCGTCGTTTTTCTCACCGTCAACAAAGACATGAATATAGCGGTGGAGGTGATGAAACTGGGCGTACAGGATTACCTTGTGAAAGAGGAAATAGCCACACCGATACTCCCGAAGACAATCTTGAAAGTGGTTGAAAAACGGAAACTCGACCGGGAGATCGCTGAGCTGGAAATCAGAAAGAAACGAGTGGAGGTCATGCAGGAGCTTGTTCTTAACATCTCCAGTGAATTGACTGCGCCGCTTACGGGCATGAAACATATTGTCGATAGCATGGGCGGGAACGCTCAATCGGAAAAGGTGGCGAAGTACCTCTCGATTATCAAAGATAATGTAAAACGCATTGAAACAACGATGAGCAAATTGCAAAATCTGAAAGAAGATAAGACGGTACAGTACATCAAAGATGTAAAAATGATTGACTTAACATAGCTATGGTCCATTTTTATTCATGAAGTTCAAAGCCGCCATAGCCCAAATTGATTGTCGCGTCGGAGATGTGGAGCAGAATGTTCTGCACCACGTAGAGTATATTAAGCGAACTCAAGAGCAGGGCGCAACACTTGTTGTGTTTCCTGAGTTGAGCTTAACAGGGTATACCCTGCGCGACCTTGCTTGGGAAACCGCTCTTGACCCGCGAACCTCGCCCTTACTCAAGCCACTGCGCGACCTGAGTGTATCGGTTTCGATTGTGGCGGGTTTTGCCGAAAGCGGTTCTGACCACGGGGTGTACAATTCAGCCCTTTTCCTCGAAGATGGAGAGGTTCGTCATATCCACCGCAAAGTGTATCCTCCGACGTACGGTATGTTTGAAGAGGGGCGATATTTTAGTCCCGGGAAAGAAATTAGAGCGTTCGATTCGAAGCTCGGGAGGTTTGGGCTTCTCATTTGTGAAGATGCCTGGCATGTATCGTTACCCTATCTGTTGGCAGTAGACGGCGCATCTCTGTTGTGCTGTTTAACGGCAAGCCCTACGCGCATTGCCAGCGACCATAAAGAGCTGGATAATGCAACGGTGAATCACGAGCACATGCGCGTGTATGCGCGTTTATTAAGTTCTTATATGCTCTTTAGTAATCGTGTCGGTTTTGAAGACGGTGTAAATTTTTGGGGCGGGTCGCTTGCCGTCGACCCCGCGGGAAACTCCATCACCAAATCACAACTCTTCAAAGAAGATTTGATTTTGTTTGACGTCGATACGGATGAAATCCAGCGTGCGCGCCGCTTCTCCCGACATTTTCTTGACGAAAACGTCGACGTCGTCAAAAAGAATCTACAGCACATGAATCGGCAGTAATGGTCTGTGATTCCTTCTGTCCACGCACTCATTTTACTCTTCCCATGTTGTCCTTATTGATTGTTTTTGTGTTGAATATCCTCGCTTTTTTCACTAAGTTACGTCTACAAGTAAAAGTAATGTATAAGGAAGCGATGTAATTATGAATATGATGAAAACCGTCGTCTTGATGGCATTGATGATGGGATTACTCTTGTTTGTGGGTCAGTGGTTTGGCGGACAAAACGGACTCGTCATTGCGTTCGGTATATCGCTTCTCATGAACTTCGGCATGTACTGGTTTTCAGATAAACTAGTCTTAAAGGGCTATGGCTCTAAAGAAGTCTCTCAGCAGGACGCACCGGCATTGCATTCTACAGTTCATAGACTAGCTCAACAAGCAGGCTTACCCATGCCGCGCGTGTATGTGATTCCCAGTGAAACACCCAATGCTTTTGCCACCGGCAGGAACCCCGAGCATTCAGCCGTTGCCGTAACGGACGGCATTCTCCGTACACTCAGTGAGGATGAGCTTGAAGGCGTGCTTGCCCATGAATTGGCCCATATCCAAAACAGAGATATTCTTATCAGCACGATGGTTGCTACCATGGCTGGGACGATTACGTTCGCCGCGCGTATGGCAATGTATGCGTCAATTTTTGGCGGAAGCAGAGACCGTGAAGGCTCAAGCCCCATTGGAGGGTTACTGCTGATGATCCTCGCGCCGGTCGCGGCGATGCTTATCCAATTTGCAGTATCGCGTTCGCGTGAGTTTGCCGCCGATGCTCGTGGAGCCGCAATTTGCAAAAAGCCGATGAGTCTCGCGAACGCGCTCAGGAAATTACATTCAGCGATAGAGCGTGTTCCAATGCAAAACGCGGGACAAGCGACCGCTCATTTATTCATTGTTAATCCGCTGTATGGCGGTGGGATGATGAAACTATTTTCAACTCATCCGCCCGCAGAGGAACGCATCGCCCGGCTCCAAGAAATTGCCACGTCAGGCGCTTACTAATTTTTATAAGGAACAAGACAATACTCTATGTCTGTTGAATCCCACTTACCCGCGAATTACAAAGAGCCGGCGCCCGTCCTCGATAAAGAAAACCCGTTTGAATCTATGATGCAGAGATTCGACGTTGCCGCGCATCTGCTCAACCTCGAGCCAGGCTTGTACGAATATCTGAAAACTCCCGTCAAGCAAATCATTGTCTCAATCCCCATTGCTCTCGATTCGGGTGAGGTGAGGGTGTTTGAGGGGTACCGGGTTATCCATAATAATGTTCTTGGACCCTCAAAAGGGGGTATTCGATATGCACCGGATATTTCGCTCGACGAAATGAAGGCGCTCGCCGCATGGATGACGTGGAAGTGCGCCATCATGAGCATCCCGTTCGGCGGGGCAAAGGGCGGCGTGAAGTGCGACCCTTCCAAACTTTCTCAGCTCGTTATCGAAAAAATTACTCGCCGGTATACAGCCAATCTGTTGGAAATTCTTGGTCCCGACGGAGACGTCCCCGCTCCGGATATGAACACGAACGAACAGGTGATGGCGTGGATCATGGATACATACAGTATGCATACGAAAAAAAATGCGACGGGAGTTGTCACCGGCAAGCCTCTGCTTCTCGGCGGCTCGCTGGGCAGGCGCGAAGCAACCGGGCGCGGGTGTATGATTGTGACACTCGCCGCTCTCGAAAAGTTAGGGATGAAAGCGAAAGATACGACGGTTGTCGTGCAAGGTTTCGGAAATGTAGGTTCGGTGTCTGCGAAATTATTGCGCGAACAAGGGTGTAAAATTATCGGCATCGGCGATGTGAGCGCGGCGTATTACAATAAAAAGGGGATTGACCTCGACAAAGCTCAGGAGTGGATCAAGCAAAATCGTACGCTTGCCGGTTTCCCCGGGGCCGAGACTATCGGTCAGGATGAATTGCTTGAGCTTGAGTGTGATGTGCTTGTCCCCGCGGCGAAGGAAGACCAAATCACACACCGCAACGCGTCGAAAATCAAAGCAAAAATCATCTGCGAGGGGGCCAATGGCCCGACAACTGCCAAAGCCGACCCGATCTTACAAGAAAAGGGTATTCTCGTCATTCCGGATATTCTTGCAAATGCGGGCGGCGTGACTGTGTCGTATTTCGAGTGGGTGCAAGACCGTATCGGATATTTTTGGTCGGAAGAACGCGTGAACCGCCGGTTGGAAAAAATGATGAAGCAGGCATTTAATGCCGTGTATGCATCAGCAGAGCAGTATAAGGTTACGCTCCGTATCGGCGCGTATGTGATGGCAATTGATAAAGTGGCAAGAACTCTTAAACTGCGCGGAATCTACGGCTGATGTTCCGTATAACTTTCGCCAGAATGCTTCTGTTCAGCCTGTTGTTGTGCCATACGGGCTGGGGCCAGCAAGAACAGGAAACGACGGCGCTCAGCGTACTGCGCTCACAAGCTCAGGCTCATGCGGTTGAATTCTTAAAGGCTTCGAGGTTCACCGCGGGTTCGCGAATTGGATTGGTGGTAGAGGGTGCGGCGAACAAGGAATTTACTTCGAATGTTTTTTTGGAAATCTTTCAGCAACATGGATGTATAGTGACTGAGCAGGATATTGAAGCAGTTCTTGAGGTGCTAGTGTTGGCGCAAGCCGTCTCGTACGAGAATCAAGGCGTTGATGTCTGGAAACGGACTGCGCGCACGGCAATGGAGGCGCGCTTGCGGAGACAAGCCGGTGGAGAGCAGGAATATCTTGGTAACGCCGATTACTCAAAAAGTGATGTGGTGACTCACAAAGAAGAAGGTTGGTGGGCCTCGAACGAAGGAGCGATGCTTGCAGAATCGCCACCCGGTGCGTTTGAGAAAATACTTATTCCTGTCGCAGTGATAGCCGCAACGGTTATCATGGTGTACTTGTTCTTTACGGTTCGCAATTAGAGCGCCATGCGGCTGCGTTTCATCCTTGCCGTCGTCGTAAGCCTGTCTTGGACGGTTTACGCGCAAGAGAACAAGCCTGCACAGCTTGTTTTCAGGGCATTTGGCGACGTCAATCTGGGACGGTCTGTCGGGCAGGAACTTTTAAAGGGTAATGTTGATTATCCTTTTGAGAACGCAGGGTGGATTTCACAAGGCGCCGATGTCGTTTTTGTGAATTTGGAAAGTCAGTTGACGGAACAAGGCGGCGAAACCCAGAACCCAAGAGATAATTTTGCTTTTTGCGGTCCGCCTGTTGGTTCTGTCTCCCTAAGGAATGCCGGCATTGGTATCGTTTCCACGGCGAACAACCATGCCTATGATTACGGCATGAGGGCATTGCAAGAGACGGTGGAGTATTTATTGCGTGATGGTATTCGATATGTTGGAACGTCTAAAGATTCGGTAGGACAATTTTCTCCGGTCATATTTGAGAAGGATGGAATTCGGTTAAGCGTACTTGCATACACCGAATTCGTCAATCGCAAGGGCGCTTGGCAGGGCCGCATATCGTTGTTTGACAGAAAGCGCGCGCGGACGGAAATAGAAACTGCGCGAAGGTTTTCCGATGTGGTGATTGTCAGTTATCATGGCGGGACGGAGTATACAGAAGAACCGAGTAAATTCGCACAGGCTCAAATGAGGTATCTCAGCGACATCGGGGCTGATATTGTGATTGGCCACCATCCCCACGTGCCGCAAGGAATAGAAGAGCGCAAAGGGAGGTATATTT
Source organism: Bacteroidota bacterium (assembly GCA_036507435.1). GTDB lineage: Bacteria > Bacteroidota > Ignavibacteria > UBA10030 > UBA10030 > JAKEEG01. The sequence goes on along the minus strand of DATCJD010000028.1, from coordinate 754 downwards.
TTTATTCGCTGGGGAATTTTGTGTTTTACCAGCCCCAGCATGTTTGGACGCAATTCGGTATCGGTGTGGAACTGCATGTTGTGAAAACAGAACAAACGGTAACAGTAGGCTCCGTGAAGATTATTCCAATTCGAGCGGGGAAACAGCCGTCAATAATGCTCAGTGAAGAAGAAAGCGAACGTATCCGTGAACGATTACAGCGATTTTCGAATGTCAACATCAACAGGGAAGATTCCTATTTTACAGTACACACGCGCTCTCACGATTAAGAGATTCTCTCGCTTCGTGAAAACGGCGGCGGCTGGGATTCTATTTTCTCTGAGCATCGTTTTTTTTAGCGCATGCTCATCGGAAGAAATCCTGCAACAGCTTCCCGCTGAAGAACGCTTTGCGCTGGCGATGGGGCTCTTTCACGAGGAAGATTATCTCGAAGCTGAAAAAGAATTCCGGGTGATCACATTACAGTTCCCCGGTACTGCTCTTGCAGACGATGCGCAATTCTATCTTGGCGAGAGCAGGTACTTTCACGATGAATTCATCCTTGCGGCATACGAGTACGATATTCTGCTCAAAACAATGCCCACGAGCGAGTACGCGTCGCGCGCCCGCTATCGCAAGGCTGAATGTTATTACAATTTATCTCCAGAGTCGTATCGCGACCAGGACTACTCTCGAAAAGCAATTGATGAATTTCAGGCATTTCTTGGTATTCAGCTCTTGAATCCGTTCTGCCGCACGATGAGCAAGCGTGTCG
>DATCJD010000027.1:0-4203 GCA_036507435.1 Bacteroidota bacterium | reverse complement strand
GCTGCCGATCATTATTGAGATTATCGCGTTGCATCATTACTAAAGGGAACAATTTATGGCAGAAGTGAGACCAGACGAAGTATCCGCTATACTGCGCAAGCAATTATCCGGCTTCGAAAAGGAAGTCGACATCTACGACGTCGGCACCGTGTTGCAGGTCGGTGACGGTATTGCGCGCATCTACGGCCTCTCGAAGGTCATGTCGAGCGAGCTGATAGAGTTTCCGGGCAACACGTACGGCATGGTGCTCAATCTTGAAGAAGACAACGTGGGCTCGGTGATCTTCGGCGAAAGCTCGCACATTAAAGAGGGCGACACCGTCAAACGCACGAAGCGGCTCGCGTCCATGCCCGTAGGCGACCAGATGCTCGGACGCGTCATCAATCCGTTGGGCATTCCGCTGGACGGCAAAGGTCCCATCAAGACCGATAAATATTCGCCGCTCGAACGCAAAGCGTTGGGCGTGCTCCAGCGCCAGCCCGTGAAAGAGCCGGTGCAGACCGGGTTGAAAGCCATCGACGGAATGATTCCGATCGGCCGCGGACAGCGCGAGCTGATTATCGGCGACCGCCAAACGGGCAAGACCGCCGTCGCGATAGACGCGATTATCAATCAAAGATATTCCCATTCGGAACAATCGCGCAAAGCAGGGGTCAAGCCGGTGTACTGCATCTATGTCGCGGTCGGACAAAAAGGTTCGACCGTTGCGCAAGTGGTGAACAAACTCGAAGAGCAGGGCGCGATGGAGTACACCACCGTCGTCTCGGCGACCGCCAGCGATTCCGCTCCCTTGCAGTTCATCGCCCCGTATGCGGGCGCCACACTGGGCGAATTCTTCCGCGATAGCGGCAGGCATTCGCTGGTCATTTACGACGATTTGTCGAAACATGCGCAGTCGTACCGGCAGATGTCGCTCCTCCTGCGCCGCCCGCCCGGACGCGAGGCATTTCCCGGAGACGTATTCTATCTCCACTCCCGGTTGTTGGAGCGCGCATCAAAATTAAGCGACGACCTCGGCGGCGGCAGTTTGACTGCGTTACCGATCATCGAAACACAGGCTGGCGACGTCTCTGCCTACATCCCGACGAACGTGATCTCAATTACCGACGGGCAGATTTATCTGGAACCGAGCTTGTTCAACTCCGGCGTCCGCCCTGCGATTAACGTCGGTATCTCCGTGTCGCGCGTCGGCGGAAACGCGCAAATTAAGGCTATGAAAAAAGTCGCCGGACGCCTGCGCCTCGACCTCGCCCAGTACCGCGAACTTGAGGCGTTTGCGAAATTCGGTTCCGACCTCGACAAAGCGACGCAACAACAGTTGCGGCGCGGCTCGCGGCTCGTGGAACTCCTGAAGCAAGGGCAGTACGTCCCCATGCCGGTCGAAAAACAAGTTGTCAGTTTGTTCGTCGGCACAAACGGCTACCTCGATGAAATCCCGCTTGAAGACGTACAGCGCTTTGAGACCGAGATTCTCGAGATGATGGAGATGAAGCATCAGGATGTGCTCAACGAGATTTCCGAGAAAAAAGACTTGAGCGATGCGCTTCAGCAGAAATTACATTCCGTAGCGAAAGAGTTTGGGATGAAGTTCAAGACGTCCGCGAAATCGGCTTAACATGTTTCGATTCACGGTTCACGATGTACGATTCACTGTATAACCAATGGCGACACTACGCGAAATACGGCAACGCATTACAAGCGTCAAGAATACGCAGAAGATCACCAAAGCAATGAAAATGGTGGCGGCGGCAAAACTACGCCGTGCGCAAGAGGCGATCATGTCCACGCGCCCGTACGCGCGGAAATTAGGCGAACTTCTTCGGCATCTCGTTACGCAGGTCGAGCCGGGCATTAATCCGTTGTTGACTGCGCGTGAAGTCAAGAAAGTCGCACTGGTCGTTGTGACGTCGGACCGCGGTTTGTGCGGTGCATTCAACAGCAACATCATGAAAACCGCCGTCAACCACATCAAGGAAAAATACCAGCCGTTTATGGAGGTCGACCACGGCTTGCGATTAGTGACGATCGGCAAGAAAGGGTTCGACTTTTTCAACAAGCGCGACTATGAATTGTACTCGAAGCATGTCGGTATTTTCCAGAGCCTAAACTTCGGCCGCGCGCGGGACATTGTGCACGAGCTGACCGACGGGTATCTCCAAGGCGAGTTCGACCAGGTGGTCATGATTTACAACGAATTCAAATCGGTCATCCAACAGCGCATCATCATTGAACAACTGCTCCCCATCCCGCCCGAAGAAATGAAACAAGCCGAGGGAACCAAATCCCTCGCGCAAGTCGAATACATCTACGAACCGTCAAGCAAGGAAATTATCAATGCATTGGTTCCGCGGCACCTGAATTTCCAGATGTGGCGCGTGTTGTTGGAGTCGAACGCCGCCGAGCAAGGAGCGCGCATGGCGGCGATGGAAAATGCCACAGTGAATGCTAAAGAGCTTATTCGCGCCCTTACGCTTTCCTTTAATAAAGCCCGCCAAGCTTCCATTACGAAGGAACTGCTCGAAATTGTCAGCGGAGCAGAAGCGCTGAAGAAGGCGGGATAATTCCTTTCTCAGCCGTTTTTTTCCTGCTTCCCTTCAATTTCAGCCTTGATTAGCGGGGTTATTTTACGTACATTTTAATTCCTTCGGAAACGCAAAATCTTCCGATGTCCCTACTATGAGCGGGGATTTCGGAAGATTTTTATCTGGAGGAGAGGTAAGGAAATCGAGCGGCAATGTTTGAAAGCCTGAGTCAAAAGTTAGAAGCGGTGTTCAAGAAGCTGCGCGGAGAAGGTAAAATTTCCGAGCAGAATATCGCCGATTCGTTGCGCGAAGTCCGCCGCGTGTTGCTGGATGCGGACGTCAATTACAAAGTTGCGAAACAGTTCATCGAGGACGTCCAGAAGCGCGCGGTCGGCACGGAAGTCCTGAACAGCATCACCCCGGGACAGCTCATCGTCAAGATTATTCATGACGAGATGGTGAAACTGCTCAGCGAGACGAAGGCGGAGCTTCACTTTTCGCAAAACACGCCGACGGTGATCCTCATTGCGGGATTGCAGGGCTCGGGCAAGACGACATTCTCCGGCAAGCTGGCGAATCTCCTTAAGAGCAAGGGACGTAACCCGTTGCTCGTCGCTGCGGATATCTATCGCCCCGCGGCAATAGACCAGCTCATCGCCCTCGGCAAGCAGATTGATGTACCGGTCTACAGCGACCGCTCTGCGGGCGCTGTGAAGATAGCCGTTGATGCAATAGACCACGCGCGCAAGAATGTTCGCGACACGGTCATCATCGATACCGCAGGACGCCTGCACGTTGACGAAGAGATGATGGCGGAAGTCGCCGCCGTCAAAGAGCAGGCAAAGCCCCACGAGATTTTGTTCGTGGTGGACGCGATGACGGGGCAGGACGCCGTCAATTCCGCGAAAGCATTCCACGACCGCCTGAATTTCGACGGTATCGTGTTGACGAAGCTCGACGGCGATTCACGCGGAGGGGCGGCGCTTTCGATTCGCGCTGTCGTGCAGAAGCCGATCAAGTTTATCGGCGTAGGGGAAAAATTAGACGCGCTGGAGCCGTTCCATCCCGACCGTATCGCTTCGCGCATTCTCGGTATGGGTGACATTGTCACCTTAGTCGAGAAGGCGCAGGAGCAGTTCGACCAGGAAAAAGCGGTCCAGTTTGAAGAAAAACTCCGGAAGTCGCAGTTCACGCTGGAGGATTTTCTGGACCAGCTTCGGGAAATAAAAAAAATGGGTCCCCTCAGTCAAGTGATGGGGATGTTGCCCGGAGCCAACCGTTTGCCCGCCAATGCGCAAGTGGATGACAACGCACTCGTGCGGGTGGAAGCGATCATCCAGTCCATGACGACCGAAGAACGCCTCCGGCCTTCGATCATCAACGGAAGCCGCCGGAAGCGGATTGCGACGGGGAGCGGGACGACCGTGCAGGAAGTCAACCGCCTGCTGAAGCAGTTCGACGAGATGCAGAGGATGATGAAAAAATTTTCGAAAGGCGGCATGAAGCGCGCCATGCAGGGAATGCGGTTTCCCGCGCATTAGAGTTTTTGTGTCATGGTGAGCGGAGTCGAACCATGACTTTTTTGAAATTCATTCTTCTGTCGTAGGCATCCCTACGGGAGACTCAGTTCAAGGTGACTATCGTTTTAGAAGGCTTTCTCGTTTCAAGAATATTATTTTAT
>DATCJD010000026.1:0-2488 GCA_036507435.1 Bacteroidota bacterium | reverse complement strand
AGAATCCTACCCGTGCTTGAATGGGCGCGTCAGATGTATTGCGCACGATAGCGCTACCCAAGGGCTGGTACGCAAAGCGGTAATACGATGACGGGTACACTTCATCCAGTATCTCGACATGCTCGATGCGCGCAAACGTTTCACGCGTCTGCCCCAAGACGACATTCAATGAAAGAGATACCTGACTTGGACTGTACTGGTTAAAGCCGATATCTCTGACGCCTTGAGAAACAAAATCTTCGTAGCGGACGCCCGAACGTGCGGCTTTACCGTTAAAATGGATATAGCTTAAGTCGAGCCGAGTAGATTCGTTCCACCAGCCGATACCAGCCGATACAGCTTGAACGAAAGGACCGAACGACCGTCCGAAATATGTCCCCTGCCTCACGACGAAATTGTGGTCTATTTCCCATTCAAGCCCAAACGCCGTTTGACGCTCGGTATCGATATCGAACGCCAGCCACAGCGGCTTGCTTGGCGCATACGCAACACCTGCGCGGACAGTCTTCGTCGTGCGCAATGCGAAAGGGCGTATATCCTGCGGGAATTCGCTTTCGCGTAATTCGAACAGATTCTTTGCCACGACGCCCACCCTCCAGTTACGCTCGGGTTCCCAGAGAACGCCAAAATCTACATTCCACGAGTCGGAACTGTAATCGACCGTCCGGATTTTCGCAACGACAGAATCCAGCAAGATAAACGGCTCTGTGTCAATTACGCGCTCCTGCAAAAACCGCGCGCTCATCCCAATTCTCACGGTCTCTGAACTTTTAAACGCATAGCCGAGCGCATAACGCTCGTCATACAAAATCCGCTTGTCGAAACTGACGTCCTGCCCTGAGTTCAACTTAAAAATACTCGGGACGGTAAACTCTAAGGAGGTTGCGGGCGCGTAGCGGATAGCAACACTGTGCTGTTCCATAAATCTCTTGGTCACGCCTGCACCCTGGAACATTAATCCGTTGGTGCCGGTTGCCGGTCCGACCCAAAAATGGTTCGATGCGGATAATTCCCAATCGCGCACGAACGTCAATCCCGCGGGATTCCAATCCAACGCCGAAAGGTCGTTGACGAGAGTCGAATACGCTCCCAGTCCAATACCCCGCGCCGAGGAAAGATGCTGGGCGGAGAGGTTGGTCGCCGCAAAGGCGAGCGCAAGAAAAACGACAGTTCGAAGTTTTGAGTTGGCCATCATGAGCACTGTGTAGAGAGCACGTGCGTTGTCAAAGCGTCAAACTACGCGCCGGTTCTCTCAAGAACAAGCGCAGATTGTTACTTCAGCGTTACGGTCGCGTTATGAATCGAGGCAGATTGTACCAAAATTTTCCCGTTATACCCCGGGGCGACAGCTTCTTCTCGATTTGCCGAGATCAGCGTTAAAACAACTTTCCCGCTCGATGTTTTTGGAATAAGGTTCAGGAGTTTCTTTGAAATCAACATCGCATTCGCTCGGGACACGGATTTCAACTCCATGATCGGTTTGCCGACCATCTGGTTCACCTCATCGTAATAACTAATGACGACAACAACGGCATTACCCGATCTCCCGTTCCATCGGAGCGTCAGGTCTTCATCACTGAGGATGAGGGAATACGGCTTCGGCTGAACAATTTCTATTTTGTCGGGGCTATCAATGCGTTCGGTAAAAGAGGTTACCTGTGCTTTGCCCTCTGCAACAATGGCATAGTCGATATTCGGGCGGAATTTGAATTGTTTGCTCGGAGCCTGGTCGTCATTGAGAAGTTTGTACTGAATACCATTTCGAAGCAGAATCCCTTGAGCCTGATTTGGGCGGCGAATTTGGAGGTACACTTCCTCCTTTTCCAGATCGGTTCCATTCAGGCTGACGTTCCCCACATCGAGGTGGCTATAGGCGGCTACTTCGCCAAAATTTCCAGACACCGAGATTGGTGAATCGGTATCACGAATTGACACTCGAGTGTAAGATAAATCCTCAGACTTTATTCCATTGATGTCATACGTGGCGCCATTAACCAGCATGGTCGCAGGGTAGAGATTTTCTTCCGTAAAAAGAACACCAGTGAGGTCGTACTTGGTTTGTACATCTGTGGCAACGGTAACACTGTCGCCGTCGTTACCCAACAGGTAATTCACCTGAAGAGGCTCTCGAGCATCGGTGTGAAAGACTTCAATCGGTCCCGGCTGGTCACAGCCGATGACTCCAAGAAGCAGTACTGCGGATAAAGACATTATGAGACGATACATGGTAGGTTCCTGCCTTTCAACAATCATCTAAAATAAGCTCAATTTCGCGCTAAAAATCAACGACCGCCATCACATGGGTAAAACTATAGTATTACAACGGGAAAAATCCAAAAATTGGAGGAAATGGGCGACCCGGTTTCATATAAAGACGAACGGGAAATCGCTTCCACCACAATACTTTGGATGCCCGGCAATGCGCCCGCACGCATTTTACCGGAATACGTCTGGCAATACTCGACATCCTGCCTGCTGTCTCCTTGCA